>CBDVCD010000009.1:0-32720 GCA_965372385.1 uncultured Gammaproteobacteria bacterium
CGACGCATTTTCCGTGTGAAGACATGGGAATGACATAGGGAGCTGAATAGTTACCCCCGGTCCACAACAACAGGAAGTAAGCGTATTCATGTTCGGTCTGTTCAACCATCAACCCGTATTGAGTGGGCCCTCATCCCAGTGGCTGTTCGATGGCTTCGCCTGGTCACTGGAGAACTTCGATGCCAGCCTCTTTTACCAGCATGCTGTTCTGGTGTTACCCACCAATGAGTTTTTTCCCGGCAGAGTCGACAGCACTCAGGGGATGGCAAACCTGATCTTCGACCAGGTCAAGGGCTATGCGGGGATCAGCCACTGGCCAACCCTGGTACGAGAACAGAACAGTTGCTCCCTGATTCAGTCACCCCGGGTTGAGATCAAGGGCGCATTGCGTGGGCCTGAAGGCTATTTGGATGAGTCAGTCCCTGACTCCCAGCGTCTGCAGATCCCCTATAATCCGCAACAGATCAGCAACCCTGAAGGGATGATCGCCAGCTTCGCCCACACCCTTGCCCACTACCTGGGACAGATGGCCAAGGAGCCACCTCCCGGCGGCGTGGAATATTGGCCTCAGATCACTGAGCTGTTGGCCGTTTTCCTGGGCTTCGGTGTGATGTTCGCCAACAGCGCGTTCACCTTCCGCGGCGGTTGTGGCAGTTGTTATAACCCTAATGCCAATCGTGATGCCTATCTCTCGGAGCAGGAAGCGACCTATGCCCTGGCGATCTTTGCCGTGCTGAAAGAGATACCCAATTCATCTGTCACGGGACATTTGAAAAAACACCTGCGTGGTTTCTATAAAAAGGCGGTGAAGGAGATCCAGCAAGACAACGAGGAGCTGGTGCGGTTAAAACACGCGGGAAATGTCTCACTGCCCGAAGCACAGATCAGCTGATCTCAGAAAAAGCCATGATTCTACAGGGAAATATTCACGGCGTCCCATGGAGGAACATATCGGCTATCCTATGACCTGTTTATTTTCGCACGCCGCTCAAATACAAACTTGGGTTTTAGCCAATAGACCAGTAGTGGCAGAAGCATCAGTGCGGTGACCACATCCAGGATCAACGCCTCGGCAATATAGAGACTGACTGACCAGAGGTTGGCCAGTTCCGTGTTCATCAGCGGGATGAAGCTGCTCAGCAGGACAACGACCGAGATGATGATCGCCGACCCGGTTGAATTCAATGTAGACCTGAGCGCCTCCTTCCAGTTCTGGCCACTGGCGCGCATCTCTTCACGCAGGCGCGATACCATATAGACACTGTAGTCCACCCCCAATCCCATGGCGATACTCAGCGCCACCTGAACATGGAATGCCAGGTTCGCGGACCACTCTTTGATGGAGGTCATATATCCACCCAATCCATACTGGGACATCAAGGTGATAAAGCACAAACTGATCAGGATGAAGGCGATCAACCAGGAACGGAACATAATAGCCGTCATGGCGAAGACGGTCATGGATGTGGCGGCCGGGGCATGCAGCCACTCCTTGAAGGCGATATCCCGGGTCGCCTCGGTAACCCCCAGAAAACCACCGATGGCCGCTTTACCCGGTATCGTATCTCCGGTCACGATGGTTACGGTGTTCGGCCCATCCTTGACCTCTATCCGTTCACCACCGTCTATCCCGAACTTCAGTTTCCGCATCCCTGGATCATCCCGGTGATCAGACAGATAGGTCTGAATATCCACGATGGTCTTATGTGCCAGAACCGGATCCATGGAGTTTACAAAGGCAATGATGATGCCTTCATCCCAATGCTGAGTATCGATGAAGGAATCCAGCTCACCCGTCCCCGCACTGGCCTGCAGTAGGCCGTTGTAGGACTGCACGGCCATATCCGGGTCTGGCACATAGGTCGAGTCATCGGCATCTCTATAGGCATACCAGTTCGACCGCATGTGCTCAAGGGTAGGAATCGCATAGAGATTCAGGTGTTCCAGTGGAGCCTCACCCACCGGCGTATTGAGCATCATATTGAGGGTCTTGATGAACTGGACATAAGATGAGGTATAGCCGATATGCGGGTGTTTTCTCAGCCAGTCTTCAAAATCGGACAGGGCCTGCAGCACGGTGGCATCATTGAAGACACCCTGCGGTGGATCCTCCAGTTCATCATGGCAAATGTCCGGACCAATCAGCCGCACCCCCTCTTCACTCCAGGCATCCAATCCACATGCCGGCAAAATACCCGCTTTGGAACGCACCACCATGTTTGCCGTGATGACACCGGGCATCATGTTCGACAGTGCCTCCAGATCGCTTATCGGTCGAACCTCACCACTCTCACCAAACCACTCACCCAACAGATAATGATCCTTGAATGCGGCGCGAGGATAGTGAATACCTTTTTCCGTTCCCGGCATGATGTCGAATTCATCCTGGATACGCGCGATTTCCGGATCATGGCGCCCAGCTTCCCCGGCCAGCAATGCCCCGATGCCGCGACCAAGGTCCGCGTAGTGGGCGGAGATCCATAACACCACAAAAACTACCGCAAGCGGAAGCCACTTCAAACGACCGGTTAGCAATCGGGTTATTCCGTTAGCCAGCCGATTCTCCCACCCCCTGCTGCCCTCATGATCCTTCAGCCTGGGTGGAAAAGAGATCATCAACAGCGGGATCAGCGTGGTGGTAGTCAAGATCAACGTAGACATGCCAAAGATGCCAAAGTAGGCATAGGCCTTATAAAAGGAGATGTCCACAAACGAGATGGCGAAGAACCCATGCAGATCGGTACCTATCGACAGGAATGCGGGCACGATGGTATGCCTGATCGATTCGAACGCCGCCTTTTCGGGGTCCCTGCTCGAATCCAGCTCCTGCATGAAGCGACGGGTGATCTGCATCGAATGGCCAATACCGATGGCCAACAACAACATGGGCGTGAGGGCCATCATGGTGGTCAACTTGAACTGGGTAAAACCCATCAGGCCCAATGTCAGCACAATGGTCATACCGACACCCAGCAAAGGAAACAGCGCACAGCTCCAATGGCGAAACTCATACCAGAGCACCAGCAGTACGATCAGCAAGGAGACCCCAAACAACCAGGCCTTGTCCCATAACTCCTGTACCATCGAAGCAAGAAAATAGGGCTCACCGGATATCAGAAACTCCACCCGGTCACCATAACGCGCCTCATAGTCGGCGATCTGGGCCTTTGCCCGTTCTATCCAGGCCAGATTGTCACCCTTCAGCTTGTTACTGAAGTCGCCAATGATAAAGGTGCCTTTCGCCTTGCAATGTTGGTGTACACGGGCTATCGATTCGTTGGTGATAACACCCTCGGCATCGAGAAATTCACACTTGTTGCCATCGGCATCCTCGTAGTAGGTCAGCAGCGGTTCCAGCACAAGGTGCTTTTCCAGCCCTTCACGCAGATAATCCAGTTGGTTCCTGAGTTCCTCGGCATTATCTGACAGGCCATTGCTCGGGATGAGGCGTTTGAAATCCAGGTTGCCATCCGAAGTTACGCCCAGATTTCGCATCTTGGGCGAAGCGATGCCGATAAAATTTTCCTTATTGGCATACTCCAGACTGGAGACATCGTCGAACATCTCATCGACCAGGCGGACGAACCAGGGCTGATAGATATCGCCCTCCTTCACCTTCATGCCCCACACCATCAGGTTGCCCATGCCATAGGTGAGCTCGCTGTAGAGATTGGTCGCGATGTAACGGTTGGACAGTGGCAGCAGTGAATCCGGATCGTTGCGCAGATTCACCTGATTCACATAAAAGGCCGACAGGAGGGTAAAACCAAAAGTAAGAATGATGACTGCCCAGCGGTGTCTGAGCATGAAGCGGGCATAACGTTCAGCGAGGTCTCTCTTGGCCATTGACCTGCGAGCTCAGGTGAATGCAGACCAATTCATCGAGTACGCCTTTTCAAGGTCTCTTCGGACCAGAAGCTATCCGGGATGTCCGTATTCAGTGCAATGGTACTGCGGGGCACGTAAACCATGCTGTCCTTTCCGTCGGCATGACTCACCGCATAGATATAGCGGGGATAGGTAATACGCGGATCGGGCTGGTCCAGGGACTGCCAGTCCACGACGACTGTTTTGATCTCTTCGCCATCCTTGAAATAGACGGTCCGGTACAAAGCGAAGGTCTCCTTGTCGATCTCACTGATATGGTAGTCGTACCACCAGTTTTTGAACTTGGTTATGCTCTTTACCCGATAAATGGGTTTGCCCTTATGCCCACACTGTGGACCCGGCAGCCGCTTGGTGTAACGGTTGAACTCCCATCTATTCAGTTCCATCGTTGCAAGACAGTCTTCGAAGACCCCTTCCCCAAGCGATTCGTGGATCTCATGTTCCGGGCGGCGTAACACCAGTTCCCCATAGGTCAGGTTGGTGCCAAACCAGACATCTTCATGGGCCGGTTCGTTAATCCACCGAATCTTACGCAGCGCCGGCAACCACATCGCGATCCTCGCACTCATCTGCTTGTCGGTGTAGTTTGTCAGCAACACCCCGGTACCCTTTGTCTTGCCGGAGGTCAATATCGCCATCTGCATGGATTCGATGGCTGGATCTGCCGGACGGTTGTTCACATAGGTTTCAAAGGTATTGACGCTGACTCCTCTTCCCGGCACCCGTTTCTCCAGAGGAGCGCGATTGACGACCAATGCAACATCACTTTTATTGCGTCTGCTGATGGCGTTTCGAACCAAACCACCATGCGCCACCGAATAGACCTGTTCCGCGATCTGATCCGCGGTTAATGGCCCCTCGGGATAGGGCAGGATCTGATCTGCCAGGGTACAACTCGACAGCCCCCAAAGCAGGAAAAACCAAATGTAGACAGAAGGCAACATAAGCAAGACTTTGCCATGAATAAGTACATCAAACAAGTTGCGGAAAAAGATGGGGCACGACACATCAATCAGGTTAAGCCAAACCCTATAAGCCATAAGTATTTTTTCTATAGGCAAAAGTTTTTTCTTGCCAAAATCCAATCTCGGGCTATATTCCCTAGTAGAAATGTCGGGTAAGCAGTTTGTATTAACATTAATAGTGTCGTGTCATATGAGAATATCGATGCGGCGATGGAGGGAGAAATAATGACTCATTTAGCATTTGATAACCCGGAAACGGGTAGAGGCAATGTCCCACTCAATTTCGATGAGGATGGTTTCCTCATCAATTCAGCCGCCTGGAGCCGAGACACGGCGCGCCTGCTGGCGGAAATGGACGGTATTGGAGAGTTGAGATCTGACCACTGGTCAGTCATCTTCTACCTGCGGGAACACCATCTGGAAAACGGCGGCCTGCCTGTGATGTCCCATGTCTGCCGGGTCATGCACCTGGGTAAATACGCCGTTGACGGGTTGTTTGGTGGCTGCCGCGAGGCCTGGAGAATCGCCGGCCTGCCAAATCCTGGAGAAGAGGCAAAGAGCTACATGATGTAGTCTTCATTTCGCTGCCCCAGCGAGTACTCCTTGCAAGGAGTACTCGCTACCGAAGCTTTCAACCTAGAATCTGCAGTTGGAGGGGGTAGAGGTCGCTCCCGGCTTCCTGCCTCCCGCAACACTACTCCGTCCATGGAGGGCGTGTGCGTTTTTGGGGGTGCAGGTCGAGGCGCAACGACGCGGAATAGTTATTCTATTCCAAGGAGTTGCAACGAAGATGCCCCACATGGATGTGGGAAATGCCGGTTCCGTCTGGAACATGAACCGGCCATGTGCCGCCAAAAACGTGCAATCTACCTCGTAGTGTGGTTCACCCAGCGGATGAGTCGGTCTATCGAACAAAATACACATGAATTCAGCTCGTTAAAAATAGAATGGAGCGGTCAACTGCAGAATCTAGGTTTAAAGTTTCGGCGTTCAAAACATGCGCCATTGTTTTACGAAAATGTGTCAATGAATACCCATATGATTACAGGCTGCTTCATAGTGTTTCAGGCTGTTTCAGCGCTATTGTTTCACTAACGGCCGCATGCTTGAATGAGGGTGTCTCGATTATAGGTAAGCACCCTGTGCTTTCCGGTCCTCAGATACACACGAGTATTAGCTCAACTATCGAAGTCTCAATTGACGATTAAGGAGCAGGAAAAATGCTGAAGATACTGAAAGAAAGGTTTGTCGTTATCGATACGATCCTTATGGCGGCATCAATAATATGGTTTTTTTCAGTGATGATCGCTACTCTGAGTTGATCATCATGATGGATTAAAGGGCGCGGATTTATTCCTGGCAGTTGCACAATTATTCGAGCCCTGTTAACCCATCAAGCCGCCGGCCAACGCGTTAATCGACACCGCACACCGCCCAGGCATCACCCACCAGTTGTGCCGTTTCGCTACCATAGAGGTCCATGGCCGCGTCCATGGTGGCGGTTCTAGCGCCGGCGAAGTCGGTGTCGGGTGTCATGTACGCGCTCAATGCACGGTAGAAGACCTGTTCGGCTTTATCCCTTCCGATTGCCGTGACCAGCTCTCCCGTGGAGGCATGGGGTCCCCCCTCGCTCATCAGATAGAAGACGTGATTCGCCAGTCCGGATGAGAGGTGGACGTCCATGTTCGACGTGTAGTCATCGTAGTGATCGATTGACCTGCCGTCGCGTGTCGGGTCATCCATGTAGCGCAGGGCGTCATCATCAATCCCGGGTGTCCACACATCCTCGCCCACCCAGTAATCCGCCACCGTGTCGCTGATGCTGACCGCATAGAACTCGGCTGCGGTGGCGAAGATGTCGGACATGGACTCGTTGAGTCCGCCCGATTCGCCGGTGTAGATCAGGTTAGCCGTCGCCGCAGTAACCCCATGGGTTAGCTCATGGGCGACGATATCTATAGCCACCAGCGGGTCCGCGGTCACGCCGTCACCATCCCCATAGGTAACACACCGACAGGCGGTGGACCAGAAGGCATTGACGTAATCCTTGCCGAAATGGACGCGGCTCAACACGCCCTCGCCGGCGTTGTAGATGCCTTCACGGGCATGGGTCATCAAGTAATAGTCCCAGGTCACGGACGCGCCGAAATGGGCATCTGCACCCACGGTTGCTCGATCCAGGTTGGTGAAGTCACCCCAGAAGTTGTCGTCGTCGGTGAACAGCACGCCGTCCCCGGTTCGTTTGTCCAGCATGTCGGTGGCATAGTTGCCACCACGGCTCGGATCCCGCATGCCGAAGCTGCCATCTTCGTAAGCTTCAGTCGCCAACTCGACGGTGCCGAAATAGAGCGTGTCCGCCTCTCCAATAGTGGCTACGCCTTCTTCGCCGTCATCATCGTCGTCACCACCGCCTTGTCCAGGCGCATCATCCCGCTTGGTGTGCAGATTGTTGTATGACAAGAGCATATCACCGCCGTGGGCATCGACCAGGGCAATCCAGTCGACAGGTAATTGCCTTTGATCCAACCCGACCAGGTTGACGTGCCAGGCGAGGTTCGTCTTCTCCTCTGCAACATAGACTACGAGCTTGGTTTCGGCCTGCAATCGCCCGTGAATTCCTTCCGCTCTTTTGACCAGCCCCTCGGCAGACCTGGCGCTGATCAAAGGCTTTGTGTCCACGGGTCCGACCCGGCGGTTTGCCTCCGTGACGCCGATGACCTTCTCCTCGTCCAGTGCCACATGTACGATTGTCTGTCCGGCAAACACTGGAATTCCCCTGTGCATCTGATCGTATCGGAGATGGGCTTGTCTCAGCCTGTCGACATAGAGGCTGCGAAATGAGATCTCTTCGGTGCCCTGCTCCTCGAAGAACGCTTTTGCGGCCCGTCTCGCGGTCATGCCGTCCCCTGAAACGCCCTCTTCATCGGCCAGCAAGTTGCCGGAAAGGCCAATCGCGAGTAATGCGATAAAACAACTAAAAATAAGATGCATGCGAACCTCCTAATGTTTTAGTGTGAGCTGCACTGCAAGCACATGGCAAACTCTGGCTATACCCTAGTACTCCATCAACACAACCTTGACGGAGTACCAGGGTTAATTCACCGGCTGGTTGCGGTATACCAGATCCACAGGAATTCCGCAGCAAAAACGCCAGACCAATCAAACTGATAATGGCTGCTTGTCAGGGCAACGCAGCCTTCCGCAGTTCCATACGGGATTTCTCGAGCGCGGATTCAAGCAGTGTCTGGTACTGCGCCACGGAGTTGTAACCGATGATTGGGCTGGTGAGTGGTGAACCCTTGGCGTCAAGAATCATCAGTGTCGGTGTGGCAAAGACTTCATAACGATCCTTGAACTGTCGGCTGCGGATCGGCTCGCCATTGAAATCGGTCATCTTGCCGCCGGTATTGATATCGACCTCCCGAACCACGGCGAGACGATTCTCATGGTCGTCAAGGAACATGGGTTCCAGCACCTCATGCTTGAGTTTTTCACAGTAGCCACACTCAACGGCGGTGAACAGGACCAGGATGGGAACCTGGCTCTCCCGGGCGATTTTGGCGGTCAGGCTCCAGTCTTTGGCCGTGCATTGCTGCATGGCACCGGAAACGAGGGAGGATAGGGAGAAGAGTAACAGCGCCGCGAGAATTGAATACTGCTTATTCATCGCATTCAGTCCATCAATTTATCTGAACGCAAAGAATATCAGAATATAATAATACTGTAAATATACAATAAAGGGTTTTCCCTTATTGTGGTGTCTGAATTCAACTCGTTAATAGTAGAATAGAGTGGTCAACTGCAGAATCTAGGATTATAGCTGCTTACGATATCGGTCATAACGTCCCCGGTAACTCTCTCCTGCAAGATAGGCAGGTACCACGGCCTCGATTCCCTGAGGTTGGATACCCAGTGCCTCCAAGCCATTCTGTTGACAGAGGCTGTCGGTCTGCAGGGAAAGATAGTTGTCCATGGAGAAGGGTTTGCCTGGCAGGTAACCGAGAGCCTGGGCCTGCAGGCGGGAAGGGAGATCGCCCAAGCCCAGAATCAGTCGCCGAATGCCCAGCGTCCGGGCCGTATAACTCACCAGTTCCTTGAGGGTGTAGCTGTTCGGTCCACAGAGGTCGAAATGCTTTCCGAACGTGCTCCTGTCATCCAGTGAGCGAACAAAGGCCTCTGCTACGTCTTCCACATAAACAGGAGCGAAGCGGGAGTCGGGGCAGGCCAGGGGAAAGACAACCGGGGAGAGCCTTAACAGGCCAGCAAACCGGTTGAAGAAGCTGTCGCCTGGACCGAATATGACCGAGGGTCGGAAGCTGGTGACGGCAAGGGAGGCGCTTCCATGGGTATGCGCTCGGTTTTCCCCCTCACCCTTACTGCGCAGGTAGAGACTGGAACCCCTGGCCTCGTCGGCGTGCAGGGCGCTCATGTGCAGCAGACGTGGTACTCCGGCGGACCGGCAGGCTTCCACTACCAGGTCCACCAGCTCAACATGCAGTCGGCGGAATGTCTGTTGGTCGTTTTCGTTGAGAATACCAATCAGGTTGATAATCGCGTCGCAACCGGTGAACCGCTCCGCCAGTGAGTGAATGTCGAACAGATCGGCGCTGACCAGTTGCATGCCCGGATGCACCGCCAGGTTACGCTGGCGGTGCGGATGGCGGGTTATAATTCGAGAGGTGATGCCGCGTTTGCTCAGATGGCTGGCCAGATGACTTCCGACAAAACCACTGCCACCCAGAATACAGACCCTGCTTGTTGTCATCCCAATGAACCTCTTATTAACTTCTTTAGCTGAATGGGATTGTGGACATGATCTGCTTGATAAACAATATTTATTCCTACTGAGAATATAACGTCATCAATCAATGGATACACTTTTTCTCTCTATCGGCCCCTCCACGCTATGCTGGTTTCTGTCGCTAGGTGCCGTTGTGGGTGTCATTGCCGGTCTGTTCGGTGTGGGTGGGGGGTTGCTTATCGTTCCGGCCCTGATCTGGGGCCTGCCCTCCGTGGGCGTGAGCCCGCAGCACGCTACTCATATCGCGGTCGGGACCTCACTGGCCACGATTGTGCTGACCTCGATTGCGGCAATCCGCGCGCATCAGAAGCGGGGCGCCGTGCTCTGGCGGGAGGTGGGGCTGTTGACCCCGGGAATCCTGCTGGGGGCCTGGCTGGGAGGTATCCTCGCCGGTGGCCTGGAGGGCGATAGGCTGCAGTTGATCTATGGCCTGTTTGCCATCCTGGTGGGTCTACATCTGTTCTTTGGGGTCAAGACAAAAATGCATAGCCTCAACCCTGGACGCTGGCTGATGGGGTTGGCCGGGGGATTGATTGGCCTCGTTTCAGCGCTGGTAGGGATTGGTGGCGGTACCATGACGGTACCCTTCCTGCATACCGCCGGTGTGGAGATGCGCAAGGCCGTGGCGACCTCCAGTGCCTGTGGCTTACCGATTGCCCTGGCGGGGGCCCTGAGCTTTATTTTCGTCGGCTGGGGTCTGGAGGGGTTGCCGGCCGGCAGCAGCGGCTATGTCTACTGGCCGGTGGTCTTGAGCATTGTGGTTACCAGCACCCTGTTCGCGCCGCTTGGCGCGACCCTGGCCCACCGCCTGCCCGCTGATCGGCTGAAACGGGTGTTCGCCGTATTTCTACTCTGGGTTGGTGGCACTCTGCTGCTTGTGTAGTTGCGGTGCCTGCCCGGAGAAAATGGCGTAGGGGGGGATGGGTATGGGTAGTTGCCGGAACAGCAACAGGTGACCCTCTTCGCCCCTGAGCACCAGGCGGCCTTCGCTGAGGGCATACTCAAAGGCCTTTTCCGTCCCTGTCTCGGGATCGTACATCACCAGCCAGTTATCTCTCACCGCATAGCGGCCATCCCGGTAGTTGTCGGCATTCGCATAGATGCGGAAATGACCGTACATCACCAGCACGATCTCTCCTCCCGGTCCCTGCCAGATGCCATCCATGGAAGATTGGGGTGGCGCCAGGGTCTGTTGCATTGGAGAGGTCAGCATGCCTTGGGCCGCTTGTTGGCCACTCAGCAGGATAGCGGGTGCCTGGGTGATGACCCCCTGGATTTGTTGCTGTCCTGGCATGCCTGCACCGGGCATGGCGGACATCCCCCAGGGTGCGTAGTTCATCCCCTGCCAACTGTTGAAAGGCGGGTAACCACCAGATGACCAACTCTTGTTACGGTTGTAGTCCTGCGCCAGATTCCCCATGGCGTCCATCATCGAGAGCATCGCCTGGCTCATGAGTGACGAAGCCGCCGAGCTGGCGGCCTGGGGCAGGCCGGGTACTGAGCATAGCCCCAGGAGCTGGAGCAGGAGCAATATACGGACGGTTTTATTTTGAAATATCAACATGGTTGAAGCAGGCGATGCTCGTGGCCGGGTAGTCAGGGCAAATGATAGATGATTAATTGCGCAAGAGTTCCTTTGATTCCCCTATTTACTGATAATGCGATTGATTCCGATTCTTGATCTATGCTTGATGATAGGCTCAAGTGACTGATTTCGGTTGTGAAGGAATAAGATTCATATCATAGCGCCTTAGGGATGAGATATGTCGAGGAATAAGGGGTGTCAGGATGAAAAGAATAATCTATTTCTCTGCCCGCAATCCCTGGTTCATCTTGCTCATCATCGGGGTGGTTACGCTGGCCGCGATCTCCCGCTTAGCCGATCTTCAGGTGGAGATTACGGCGGAAGGCATGATGGTCAATGAGCAACCGGCCATGGCGCAATATGAACGGACCCTGGATACCTTTGGCAGTGAGGATGTCACCGTCGTCTACCTGGAGGATCCGGATCTTTTCAAGCCGGATAATCTCTCCCTCATTGGTCAGACGCTAAGGGTTATCGAGCAGATTCCCCAGGTCAGCCGTACCGTCAGTCTGTTTTCAGTCAAATATCTGCACACCGTCGACGGCTTTGTCTATACCGATCCCTACCTGAAAGAGATACCCGAAACATGGGCGTCCGCGCAGGCGGTTAAACAGGCCGCCCTGATCAATCCCCTGGTGAGGCGAAATCTGCTCTCCGATGACGGTTCGGTCATGGCGATCAATGTCTATTTCGACATGAACGATTATCAACGGGGGTTCGACGAGCAGGTGGCCGGTGAGCTGGATGCCGCCATTGCGCCGTTGAAACAGCGTTTTCGCCAGGTATTCCATATCGGCGATCCGTCGGTCAGATCCGCTATCTCGGATCAGATCAGGGCGGATCAGAAGGTGATTCTTCCACTTGCCCTGCTGGTGCTTGTGGCGACCCTTGGGCTCACCCTGAGGCGCTGGAATGCCGCCCTGATTCCCCTGTTCACGGCCGGCTTGAGCGTACTCTGGATCCTCGGGTTGATGGCGGCTCTGGGTATCCCGGTCAATGTGATGACCTCTATCGTCCCGGCATTGCTGATCATCGTGGGTTCGACGGAGGATATCCACCTTCTGTCGGAGTATCAGAGGGGTGTCAAGCAGGGACAGACCAATCAAAAGGCCATTGTGTTCATGGCTGATCACATGGGTACCGCCGTTACCCTGACCTTTGTCACCACTTTTCTCGGCTTTCTCTCCATTTCGCTCAATCGGATTGATCTGCTGCAGCAGTTCGGTTGGGTGACGGCTATCGGGTTGCTGCTCAATTTTCTCATCACCATCACCCTGGTGCCGGTCAGCCTGCAATTGACCGGGCAGTTTTCGCTGGCGGGCCCTCGTCAGGGCGGCGCCGGCTTCGAGGCCTTGGTGAAATTGATTTACGGCCTGATCTTCCGGTTTCCCCGCACTATCACCGGTATTGCCCTCCTGCTGATGGCTTTTTGCTTCTATTGGGCAACGCAAATCGAGGTCAATAACAATGTAATGGACTACTTCGAACCGAGTTCGAGGTTGCCGGAACAGTCCCATGCGCTGCACCGGAATCTCTCCGGTATGCAGGCCCTGTCGATCGTGGTGTCAGGCGCGGAAGACACCTTCCTGCAGGTACCCTATCTGGAGGAGTTGGTTGGTCTGCAGGAATATCTTCAGGAAACCGGGTTGTTCGACAAGAGTTTTTCCTTTGCCGACTTCATTGGGGTGGTGCACAGCGGTATTGACGGGCAATGGCCTGGCACCATCTATCTACCAGTCAGGAATGAGGTGGTCAAGGAATACATGTCGCTGCTGGGCCACCAGAATGCAAAATCGTTCGTCTCAGCGGATTACAGTCAGGCCAGGATAATCATCCGGCATGATATCAGTTCATCCCGCCAGCTTAACCAGGCGGTGGAAGGGATCACTGACTATGCCCGGCAGTGGCTTGATCCGGCTCTGCGAATTGATGTGACGGGAGGGAGTTTTCTCAACAGCCAGGCGGTGGACTACATGGCGGACGGTCAGGCCCGTTCTCTGTTGCTGATGCTGCTGGTTATCTTCGGGCTGGTCGCGTTCCTGTTCATGAATCTGAAGGCGGGGCTGGTGGCGGTGATCGCCAATCTGTTTCCAATTGTGATTCTGTTTGGCGTTATGGGTCTGTTCGGTTTTGCCCTGGATACCGGCACCAGCATGGTTGGCGCCATCGCGCTGGGTATCTGTGTCGACCACACCATGCATTTCATGGTGCGCTATCAGCGCCTGGCGCGTAGTGGGATATCGCAGAAGGAGGCCCTTGGGCGGGTGGTAAGCCAGGAATCGGTGCCCATTATCGCCACGGCATTGGCTCTTGCCATGGGCTTTGCCACCCTGGCCCTCTCCAATTTTCCCCCGGTTGCCCGGTTTGGCATGCTCAGCGCCATGGTCATGCTGTTGGCCCTGATCGGGACCTTTGTGGTGATGCCGCTGCTGTTGCGCAATACTCGGCTGATCACGGTGTGGGATCTGCTCTCCCTGCATTTGAGACGTGAGGTTTTGGAGCAGTGTCCGCTGTTTACTGGGATGCGGAACTGGCAAGTGAGGAAGCTGGTGGTGCTGAGTCAGATCCGTGAGTTCAAAAAGGACGAGGCAATCCTGCTGCAGGGAGTAAAATCGGATGCCATGTACGTCATCCTGGAGGGTTCGGTTGAGGTGTGGCGCACTCGCACGGATGGCTCAACGGTGCATGTCACAAGCTACCAGCCAGGTGGGGTCTTCGGAGTTACTTCGATGGTCTCGGGTAAAGACCGACTGACCGATGTGGTGGCGGTGGAGAAGGTTCGGGCGCTCGTTCTGAGCTGGGAAAACGCGCACAGGCTCGCCATGGTCTATCCTAGAATATCCGCCAGGCTGCATGAAAACCTCTCATTCATTATCAGCAGCCTCATGTTCAATGATGATATTGAAGGGAAAAGATATAAGGATGAGCTTTCCGGGGTCTATTGCGCCTCCTTTCTGCAGGAGCTGTTGGCCTTCATCGTCGACAAGGCCAATCGTTACGATGAACCCCTTTGTCTGATGATATTTTCCGTGCAGGGCGATGTGGCGATCGAGTATGAATATGGTCGTCAGGCCTTGCATTGGGTGCTGCGTGAGACGGCCCAGGCGGTGAAGTGTGAACTGCGAAAGGTGGATCTGTTTGCCCGTTGGCGGTCGGGAAAATTTTTCCTCATACTGCCAACGACGCAAGGGTCGGCCTTGCAGGGGACAGTGGAACGGATCGACAGATCCCTGCAACAGGCGGATTTTGGCATTGTCCCTGAGGTGAGACTGCTGGTCAGGTGGTCTGACCTGATAGAGGGGGAGACGGTGGAGGACTTCATTGCCCGTACCGAGGCGCAGGATGTGAAGATGATCCTGACGCAGCATGTCAAGCGGTAACTGGAAAATTCAAATTCACCGGTGTCTGCCTGAGGCATGCCTCGGCAATTGCTCCATGCATGGCTCCCGGTCTCTGTTCCAGACTCGACTCTACCGCCTCCTTCCCTGGGGGCGTTGCGGCTAACCCCTTACTGACTCGCTGAATGTGTCAGGATTTGTGGTGGGGTGCACTAAAACTCCAAGATCACTTATACTAGCGCGCCGATCCGGTATTATGTCCGGGTTTTGTGGGTGGGCCACTTTTTCGCAAATAATCGATAAACTACGACAAGCTATAAACTAATGGGTCTCTTTAGCCGGTTTTTGACTGCCACTATGCTGTTGTTGCTGGCTGTCATGTCGCAACAGGCGGCCGCGTTTGCGGTGAAGGATATCCGTATCGAGGGGCTGCAACGTATCTCCGCGGGTACGGTCTTCAACTATCTGCCGGTGAAGGTGGGTGATGAGGTGGATGCGGGCAATAGCGCCCACATCATCCGTACCTTGTTCAAAACAGGCTTCTTCAAGGATGTGAGGCTGGAAAGAGAGGGTGATGTGCTGGTGGTTTTCGTCAGGGAAAGGCCCGCCATCGCCGAGATCAAGATCAGCGGCAACAAGGACCTGGATACTGAACCGCTGATGGCTGGTCTGAAGGATATCGGTTTGGCGGAAGGGCGGGTCTTCAAGCGGGCCATCCTGGAGCAGGTCGAACAGGAGCTGAACCGGCAATATTTCTCTCGGGGCAAATATGGCGTACGGATTGTCTCCACGGTCTCACCCCTGGAACGTAACCGGGTGGCGCTGGATATCGAGATCTCCGAGGGGTTGACGGCCCGGATCAAGCAGATCAATATCATCGGCAACCAGGCCTTCGAGGATGACGAACTGCTGGATGAGTTTCAATTGGGGGTACCCGCCTGGTATGAGTTCTTCTCCAGCAAGGACAAATACTCAAAGCAGGCCATCTCAGGAGATCTCGAGAAACTGAGGTCCTACTATCTCGATCGGGGATTTATCGACTTCAAGATAAATTCCACCCAGGTCTCCATTACCCCGGATAAAAAGGATATCTATATCACCGTCGTACTATCGGAGGGTGAGATCTTTACCCTGAGCGATATCAAGCTGGCGGGGGATCTGGAGCTGTCACAGCAGGAACTCTTCCCGTTGATCCATCTCAGGCGGGGGCAAGTGTTTTCCCGCAAGCAGGTGACCGCCAGTGCGGAACGGTTGACCAGCCGCTACTCTGACGCCGGCTATGCCTTTGCCAATATCAACAGCATCCCCGATATCGACCAGGAGAAGCGCCAGGTCACGATCACCTTTTTCGTGGATCCGGGCAAACGGGCCTATGTACGACGGATCAACATAAGCGGTAATACCCAGACCAAGGATGTGGTCGTGAGACGGGAGCTGCGCCAGATGGAGTCTGCCTGGTTTTCCGGCGAAAAGGTACGTCTCTCCCGGGAGCGTCTGCAGCGACTGGGTTATTTTGGAGAGGTAAATATTGAAACCCCGGCCGTGGCGGGTCTTACCGATCAGGTGGATGTGGGTATTCATGTGGAGGAGAGGGCCTCGGGTAGTCTGAGTGCCGGTATCGGCTACTCCCAGACCCAGGGTCTTCTCTTCAATGCCAGCATCACCCAGGACAACTTTATAGGTACCGGCAAGCGGGTCTCAGCGGGTTTCGATACCAGTAAGGCCAACCGGCGACTCATCCTGGCCTATACCAATCCCTACTACACCATCAATGGTATCAGCCGGGGATTCGAATTAAGTTTTCGGCAGACCGACTTCGCGGAGTTGAATATCTCCAGCTACTCCACCGATTTGAGCCGGTTGGGAATGAATTTTGGCATTCCCGTCACGGAGTACGACCGTCTGAGATTCAGTCTGGCCTATCAAGACACCAAGTTTTTTCTCGGTTCCTCCCCATCCCAGGTGATCATCGATTTTGAGCAGGAGAATGGCGACCACTTTATCGATTATGAACTTCTCACCAGCTGGATCCGCGACAACCGCGATCGGGCCATCTTCCCAAATCGTGGGGCTTTGCAGAACTTGAGTCTACAGACCAATCTGCCCAGTAGCGATCTTCAGTACTATCGTATCCGTTACCGCCACACTCGCTACTTTTCCCTGACGAAATCCATCATCTTAAAATTCAACGCCGATCTGGGTTACGGCGATGGCTATGGCGAAGATGAAGATCTGCCGTTCTTCCGAAATTTCTATGCGGGTGGGATTGGAACCGTCAGGGGGTTCGAGAGTAACTCCCTGGGGCCTCAGGATGAATTTGGTAATGCCTTGGGAGCAAATACGAAAATTACCGGTCAAATGGAACTGTTGTTTCCACCTCCGGGGGATACATTCAGAGACTCCATGCGTTTAGGTCTGTTCCTGGATGCGGGTAATGTGTTTGATTTGAGTGATGGTGGTGACATTGACACCGATGAATTTCGAGCTTCAACAGGTGTAATGCTATCCTGGATGTCTCCGGTGGGTCCTCTCTCTTTCAGTTTGGGGTATCCTCTGAAATCGCGGGATGAGGATAAGTTAGAACTCTTCCAGTTTAGCATCGGGGCCGGTTTTTAATTATTGAGGAGTGATTTAGTGAGAAAAATAGGTTTATTAAGTGCATCCTTGCTGGTCTTTACCTTGCAGTCAGGTGCTGTTTCAGCGGAAAACTATCGGATTGGTTTTGTCAATGCCACCAAGGTGTTTGAAGAGTCTCCGCAGTATAACGATGCCAGGAATCGCCTGCAGAAGGAGTTTTCGCGGCGTGAGAAGGATCTGCTGGCCGATCAGAAACAGCTGAGGCAATTGGAAGATAAACTGCAACGTGACGGGACGGTGATGAGTGAGTCCGAGGTCAAGCGTCTGGAGCGGGATATTCTGTCACGCAGCCGCAGGCTCAAGAATGCCCAAACGGAGTTTCGCGAAGATCTCAATCTGCGCCAGAACGAGGAGTTCAAAAATCTGCGTGCCCAGATCCGTGAGGTGATCCAGGAGGTGGGTAAAAAGGAGGGAATCGACCTGATTGTTTCAGATGGCGTGGTCTATTTCAGTAAAAGGATAGATATCTCTGATCTTGTCCTGGGTAAGCTGAAGCGACTGAAGACAGACTAGTTGGTGGGTTCTCGGGCATGGTAGTCTGTCGTCTGGGTGACTTGGCGGAAGCGGTAGGTGCTCGCCTGAATGGCGATCCGGATATCAGAATATCCGGCGTCGGCGCCTTGGAGATAGCCAAGGAAGGTGAAATCAGTTTTCTCACTAATCCGAAATATCGGCATTTTCTGGCGGAGACCCAGGCATCGGCGGTGATACTTGCGCCGGACGATGAAGCGGACTGTCCCACCGTGGCATTGGTCAGTGACAATCCCTATCTCGCCTACGCCAGGGTGGTCAGCCGGCTCTTTCCTGAACCTGAGAGCCCGACGGGTCGCCACCCCAGCGCGGTTATCGCCGCATCGGCGCAAATCGATCCCAGCGCATGGGTAGGACCATGCAGCGTCATCGGCAAGGATGTCAGGATTGGGGCTGGCGTTATCATCGGCCCCGGATCCGTGGTGGGCGATGCTTGTGTCATTGGGGAAAATACCCGCCTGATCGCCAGAGTGACGCTTTGCCGGGGTACCTGGATCGGCGCAAGATGTCGGATTCACCCGGGTGCCGTGCTGGGTGCGGACGGTTTTGGACTGGCCAACGATACGGGCCGTTGGGAGAAGGTTCCGCAACTGGGTCGGGTGATTCTGGGTGACGATGTGGAGGTGGGGGCCAATACTACGATAGATCGGGGTGCCCTTGAGGATACCGTGCTGGAAGATGGGGTCAAGCTGGATAATCTGATCCAGATCGCCCACAACGTCCGGATCGGAGCGCATACTGCCATGGCTGGTGCCAGTGGCATTGCCGGCTCCACAAAGGTTGGCCGTCACTGTACGATTGGAGGACTCACGGCGCTGGCTGGACACCTGACGATCGGGGATAATGTACACTTTTCGGGCGCTACTCCGGTAACCCGCTCCTTCAAGGAGGCAGGCTACTACAGCGGTAACCTGCCGGCCATGGATAATGCTGATTGGCGCAAGGCGGTTGCCCGGATACGGCATCTGGACGAGATGGCCAAGCGGTTGAAATTGCTGGAAAAAAAGGTCGCTGCAATACAGGGCGATAACAAGTAATGAGACGATGCGAAAGCGGAGGGTAGTTTGATCGTAATGGATGTCAACAAGGTGCTGAGTTTACTGCCGCATCGTTATCCCTTCATGTTGGTGGACCGGGTCATAGAATTTGAGAAGGACAAACGTTTGCTGGCGTTGAAGAACGTGACCTACAACGAACCCTTCTTCAATGGCCATTTTCCAGTTAAACCCGTCATGCCGGGGGTGTTGATTGTGGAGGCGATGGCTCAGGCCACCGCTCTGCTGGCATTGGAGTCCAATCCGGAAACCGTGAGCGAAAACACGATCTATCTGTTCGTGGGCATCGACAAGGCCCGTTTCAAGCAGCAAGTTGAACCGGGTGACCAACTCCATATCGAGGTGATCCTGAACAAGATGAGGCGGGGTATGGGCTTCTTTTCCTGCACCGCCACCGTTGACGGGAAAATAGTCGCCTCCGCCGAGATCATGTGTACGGCCAGGGAGATAGGGAACTGATCGATCAACGTGCAGTCATCGATTCCGCAGCGGAACTGGATGAAGGTGTTGAAGTAGGGCCCTTCACTGTCATTGGTTCAGATGTGCGGATCGGCAAAGGAACCACCATTGGCCCCCACGCGGTAATCAGGGGGCAGACCCGCATCGGTGAGAACAACCGCATCTTCCAATTCGCCTCGGTGGGCGAAGACCCGCAGGACAAAAAATATGCGGGAGAAGTGACCCGCCTGGAGATCGGCGACAGCAATGTGATACGCGAATTTGTCACGATCAATCGGGGTACCGCACAGGACCGAGGCGTAACCCGTATCGGTAATGACAATCTGCTGATGGCCTATACCCACCTTGCCCATGATTGCTGGTTGGGCGATCACATCATCTTGGCCAACGCCGCTTCCCTGGGGGGGCATGTCACCATCGGCGACTACGCCATCCTGGGTGGCTTTACCACCGTGCATCAATTTTGCCAGGTGGGCGCCCACAGTTTCTGCGGTATGAGTTCCGCCATCGGCAAGGATTTACCGCCTTACGTCATGGTCTCGGGACATCCCGCCAAACCCCACGGCATCAACCGCGAGGGATTGAGTCGTCGGGGATTCAGTGAAGAAACGATCCTGCGGATCAAGCGGGCCTACAAGCTGCTCTACAGATCACACAAGCGGCTGGAAGAGGCCATCAAGGCCATTCAGGCAATGTCTGGGGAGACGCCGGAACTGGATGTGCTGGTGGATTTTCTCAGAGGGGCAAGCCGCGGCATCCTCCGCTGACTTGAGTACTCCATCAATACAACCTTGACGGAGGACTCGTGAGCCAGTCACAGCGGATCGGGATCGTTGCTAATGAGGTTTCCGGCGACCAGCTGGCCGCTACGCTCATCCAGGCCCTCAAGGCAAGAAGGCCGGAGCTCCAGTTCGAAGGCATGACCGGTCCTCAGATGGAGGCGGAGGGCTGTCGGAGCCTGGCAAGCATGGACCCGGTCATGGGGCTGGTGGAGGTGCTGAAACATCTCCCCAGGCTGCTGTCCGCCAGACGCCAACTCTACAGCCACTTCTCAGATGACCCGCCCGTGCTCTTCATCGGGGTCGACGCCCCGGATTTCAACCTGGCCCTGGAGGCACGTCTAAAGGCAGCAGGTGTGAAGACCGCCCATTTTGTCAGTCCCACGGTCTGGGCCTGGCGTCAGGGTCGGGCGAAGAAGTTGCGGCACGCGGTCGATCTGATGCTCTGCATCTTTGCTTTCGAAGCGGATTTTCTGCGTAACTACCAGGTGCCGGCAGTCTATGTCGGACATCCCCTGGCGGACGAGATCCCTATGGCACCCCTCGACGCCAGGGTTCAGCGTAGCCAGCTGGGCATGGACCCGGCAAGACCTGCCATTGCCATGCTGCCCGGCAGCCGTATGAGCGAGGTGAGCCGGCTGGCGGATGATTTCATCAAGACCGCCCAATGGTGCCTGCGGCGACGTCCTGAGCTGCAGTTCGTCTCTCCACTGGTGAATGCCCGTATCCGCCAGGCGTTCGAGGCGCGTATCGCGGCATTGGCGCCGGATCTGCCCATCACCTTGCTCGACAAACAACCCAGACAGGCCATTCAGGCGGCAGAGGTGGTGCTCACGGCCTCTGGCACCGCCACCCTTGAAGTTCTATTGTTGAAGCGTCCAATGGTGGTGGCCTACCGCTTGTCTCCACTCACCTATTGGATGATCAAGTATTTCAACCTGCTCAAGATCCCCCATGTGTCGATCGCCAATCTGTTGGCTGACGAAGCCATGGCCCCGGAATACCTCCAGCATGACTGTAGTCCGGAAAAGATGGGACCGGCCCTGCTCGAGTTTCTGGACAACCCGCAACGGCGCGTGGAGATCGCTGGTGCCTACCGGAAGATCCATGAGTCGTTACGCTGCAATGCCGCCGAGCGGGTGGCGGATGCGGTGCTGGAATTGATCGATGAAGAGTCTGCGAATGCACCATGAAACCTTGCTTGCCGGGGTCGACGAAGTGGGGCGTGGTCCCTTGGCCGGACCGGTGGTGGCCGCCGCGGTGATACTCGATCCAGCCAAGCCTATCGAGGGGTTGGCGGATTCAAAAAAACTCAGTGAGAAAAAACGCGAGCAGTTGGCGGAGCAGATCCGCGAACATGCCATGGCCTGGTCCCTGGGTCGGGCGGAAGTGGAGGAGATCGATCGCATCAATATCCTGCAGGCCAGTCTGCTGGCCATGCAACGGGCCGTGGAGGGGCTGACCGTCACCCCTCACAAGGCCCTGGTGGATGGCAATAAATTACCTCGATTGAGTTGCCCGGCGGAGGCCATCGTCGGTGGGGACAACACGGTTGAGGTGATCAGCGCCGCCTCTATCATCGCCAAGGTGGCGCGGGACCGGGAGATGGTGGAGCTGGACGCCATATATCCAGGTTATGGCCTGGCGAAACACAAGGGCTATCCCACAAAACAGCATGTCGAGGCCCTGCGGACTCTTGGAGTGACGCCGATCCATCGCCGTACTTTCGGGCCGGTGAAACGCCTTCTGGCCACCGATTGAAAGACGGGTTTTTTTAACCAGAGGCTCATGGTCTGAGCCCGTTTCGCGGTAGAATTATTCCCCATGAATCCTTCCTTCGTTCACCTGCGCGTTCACTCCGAATATTCCCTGGTGGATGGTATCGTGCGGATCAAGCCGCTGGTTGCCCGGGCGGTTGAGATGGGCATGCCGGCGGTGGCGGTGACCGACCAGTCCAATCTCTTCGCCCTGGTGAAGTTCTATCAGGCGGCGCGAGCGGCGGGGGTCAAGCCCATCGCCGGGGTAGATGTCTGGCTGCGCAACCCGGAGGATGTCAACAATCCGTTCCGCTTGGTGTTGCTGGTGCAGAACGACATCGGTTACAAAAATCTCACCTTGTTGGTCTCACGCAGTTATCGGGAAGGCCAGCATCTGGGGCGGCCGATGCTGGAGTGGGAGTGGCTGACGGATAACGTGGACGGACTTATCGCTCTCTCCGGCGGCCGCCAGGGAGATATCGGGCGGGCGTTGCTGGCGGGCAACCAGACGGAGGCGGAGCGGCTGCTGGCTGGTTGGTTGGCCCTGTTCGGTGACCGTTTCTATTTGGAGTTGAATCGCACCGGCCGCCCGGAGGAGGAGGCCTGCCTGCACGCCAGCGTCGAACTGGCGGCGGCCCGGCAAGTACCGGTGGTGGCCACCAACGATGTGCGCTTCATCAGCCCAGAAGATTTCGAGGCCCACGAGGTGCGGGGCTGCATCCATGAGGGGCGTACCCTGGACGATCCTCGTCGCCCCAGAAACTATTCCGAGCAGCAGTACCTGCGCACCCCGGAGGAGATGCGGGAGCTGTTCGCCGATATCCCGGAGGCGCTGGAAAACAGCGTTGAGATCGCCAGGCGCTGCAGCATCGAGCTGACCCTGGGTAAGAACTATCTACCTGATTTTCCCATCCCCGAAGGCATGACCATCGAGGAGTTCTTTGCCGCGGAATCGCGCAAGGGGCTGGAGTGGCGGTTGGAGCAAATCCTGGATAGGAATTCGCCGGCGTTTGCCGAGCAGCGCAAGGTCTATGACGAGCGCCTGCGGATCGAGCTGGATGTGATCAACAGCATGGGTTTCCCCGGTTACTTTCTGATCGTCGCCGACTTCATCCAGTGGGCCAAGGACAACGACATCCCGGTGGGTCCGGGGCGCGGTTCCGGCGCCGGCTCCCTGGTGGCCTATGCGCTGAAGATCACCGACCTGGATCCGATCGATCTTGAGCTGCTGTTCGAGCGCTTCCTCAACCCGGAGCGGGTCTCCATGCCCGACTTCGATGTCGACTTCTGCATGGACAAGCGGGATCTGGTGATCGACTATGTGGCGCGCACCTACGGGCGCGACTCGGTCTCCCAGATCATTACCTACGGCACCATGGCGGCCAAGGCGGTGGTGCGGGACGTGGGCCGGGTGCTCGGCCACCCCTACGGCTTCACCGACCGGGTGGCCAAGATGGTGCCATTCGAGATCGGTATGACCTTGAAAAAGGCCTTGGAGGAGAGCGAGGACCTGAAGCGGGCCTACGACACCAATGAGGAGGTGCGTGACCTCATCGAGATGGCAAAGAAGCTGGAGGGTTGCGCGCGCAACGCCGGCAAGCACGCCGGCGGCGTGGTGATCTCCCCCGGCCTGCTCACCGACTTCAGCCCGCTCTACTGCGAGGAGGGGGGCGGCAACCTGGTCACCCAGTTCGACAAGGACGATGTGGAGAAGGTCGGTCTGGTGAAGTTCGACTTCCTCGGCCTGCGTACCCTGACCATCATCGATTGGGCGCTGAAGACGGTGAACGCCGGGCGTGCCAAGAATGGGTTGGAGCCGGTGGATATCAATGCCATCCCGATGGACGACGAGGCGGCCTTCAAGCTGCTCAAGGGGTGCGAGACCACTGCGGTGTTCCAGCTCGAATCCCGCGGCATGAAGGAGCTGATCAAGAAACTACAGCCCGACAGCTTCGACGACATCACCGCGCTGGTGGCCCTGTATCGGCCCGGCCCATTGCAGTCGGGTATGGTGGACAATTTCATCAACCGCAAACACGGGCGGGAGGCGATCTCCTATCCCGATGTGCACTATCAGCACGAATCGTTGAAGCCGATCCTCGAGCCTACCTACGGGGTCATTCTCTACCAGGAGCAGGTCATGCAGATCGCTCAGGTGATGGCCGGTTACTCCTTGGGTGGCGCCGACATGCTGCGCCGAGCCATGGGCAAGAAGAAACCGGAGGAGATGGCCAAGCAGCGGGCGGTGTTCAAGGAGGGCGCGGTAAACAACAATATCGATCCCGAGCTGGCGATGAAGATCTTCGACCTGGTGGAGAAGTTTGCCGGTTACGGCTTCAACAAGTCCCACTCCGCCGCCTATGCGCTGGTCTCGTATCAGACCATGTGGCTCAAGTCCCACTATCCGGCGGCCTTCATGGCGGCGGTTTGCTCGGCGGACATGGACAACACCGACAAGGTGGTGCCACTGATCGAGGAGTGCCGGCGCATGGGGCTAAAAGTGGAGGCGCCGCAGGTCAATCTCTCTCAATACAAATTCACCATCGCGGATGAGAAAACCGTGATCTACGGACTGGGCGCCATCAAGGGAGTGGGCGAGGCGGCCATCGAAGCGATGGTGGCAGAGCGGGAGGCCAATAACGACGTGCAGGGAGGCACAAGTGTCGCGGGTGCAGGACGTGCAGGAGCAACCCCGTTTGCCGACCTGTTCGAATTCTGTCGCCGCATCGACATGAAGAAGGTCAACCGCCGGGTGCTGGAGTCGCTGATCCGCGCCGGAGCCCTGGATGGCCTGGGGGCCAATCGCGCCAGTCTGATGCTGCAGTTGCCCCTGGCGCTGAAGATGGCCGAGCAGTATCACGAAATGCAGGCAGTGGGGCAGAACGATCTGTTCGGCATGAGCGACCCCCAGCCAGTCGAGAGCAGCCAGTCCATCCTTAGGTCCGCAAACGGTGCATCCCTGCACCACTCCTCCCAGGTAGTGCCGGATGATGTAGAGGATTGGGATGATGAGCAACGCCTGCAGGGGGAGAAGGAGACCCTCGGGCTCTACCTCACCGGTCATCCCATCGACCGTTACGAGGCGGAACTGCGGCAGATCGCTAGCAGCCGGATTGCCGATCTATCGCTGGATTCAGGGCCGGGTAATGGTCAGCACCCCAAGGGCACTTCCTACGGGGCGCAGCGACGGCGTGGCGTGCCGGTAGTGGTGGCGGGATTGGTGGTGAGCGCCAGCCATCGCCAGACCCAGCGCGGCCGCATGGGCACCATCGTGTTGGATGACCGTAGCGGCCGCATCGAGGCGACCCTGTTCAGTGAGACCTACGAGGCGCACCGGGATCTGCTGGCGGCGGATAAGATTCTGGTGGTTTCCGGTAGCCTCAATTATGACGAATTCCGCGGTGGCTTGAGCATCCGCGTTGACAATATCCTCACCTTTGAACAGGCGAGAGGACATTATGCCGGACAGTTAGGCTTGCATGTGATACTCAACGGTAGTAATGCCTGTGGTTTTCGTCAGGAGTTGCAGCAGATCCTTTCTCCGTTCAAGGGTGGGACTACCGGTATCAAACTGCACTATCAGACCCCAGAGGCGGAAGGCGACATGATGTTCGGGCAGGAGTGGATGGTAAACCCCACGGATGAACTGTTACGTCGTCTGGGCCGGTTGTTGGGGAGTGAGAATGTCAGGGTGCTGTATGGTAGGTGAGGGCTACTGGCCCAGTCTGGGTATCTCGTCGGAAAGTATGTCCAGGTTTGGCAGCATGACGATCTCTATACGCCGGTTGAGCTGACGGCCTTCAGGTGTGGCATTGTCCGCTCTTGGTTGGTGCTCGCCAAAACCCGCGGCTGAAAGATTACTTGGGTCCACATCTGCATCTATCAGGAGGTGGACCACGGCTAGGGAGCGCGCAGTAGAGAGTTTCCAATTACTCGGATAAAGGGCGCTGTTGATAGGCCTGTCGTCGGTATGCCCTTCAACCTGAAACCGCCGGTCCTGGAACTGTACGAGTATACTGGCCACTTGGGTCAAAGCTTGTTTCCCCTCTTCATTCAGCTTGGCATGGCCACTGTCGAATAAAATATTATTGGGTAGTTCGATCACAATGCGGCCGTTTTTGATGTTTACACTCAATTGTCCGGCATCGATCATGCCTTGCAGTCGCTCTACGAATTCGGCATAGATCTCGTTGCGTCGCTGAGTCTCGAACTCTACCTCCCTCAGCAGTTCAAGCTGCAGATTGGATTGCTGCAAAGCTCGCTGCAGATCCTGACGTTTGATCTGCAGGTCGATCAGCTCCTTGCCGGCGCTATCAAGTTGGAGTCGCAGTAGAGCGAGTTCCTGACGTTTCTTGTCTATTTCGCTTTGCGCGCTGACCAGAGACAGCCGCGTGTCAGATAACTCCTGTAGGGTTGCATCATGTTTTCCAGAGGAGACACATCCGGTAATGATGAAAACAATGCATAAAATGAACAGTTTTTGCATGCGCATATGATGATTTGATTGGCTGATCGAAACGCTGATTTGAGTAGCATCCATGAGAAATAGGGAATCTGTCAAGCAGCAGTGTTGCTTTACTGTATAGAGTCTAAAGTCTGAATGGTAAAGGAGGCAGAGGAGTATCTTTTGATCTGCATTGAACTTCGTATTAAATGGGCCTGAGCCCTATACAAAATGACACTTCAGGATTAAGCTTCAATTGGATAGTCAAGAGGATAGTTAGATGCCAAGAAAGCCAAGATTCTTTCTTCCGGGTGTTACAACGCATATTGTTCAGCGAGGTCACAGTCAAAGCCCGGTATTTTTTGAAGATAGCGATTACACTGCTTATCTTGTCTGGTTGGCGGAAGCGGCGGAGCGCTACAATTGTGCCATCCATGCGTATGTGCTGATGACCAATCACATTCACCTGCTTGTCACACCACAAGACAAGCAAGGCGTCAGTCGAATGATGCAATATATTGGGCGATACTATGTGCCCTATATCAACTACACATATGGTAGCAGTGGGACGATCTGGGAGGGTCGATATAAAGCCTCACTCATTGATGATGAATATCTGTTAACTTGTATGCGATATATCGAACTCAACCCAGTCAGGACGGGCATGACAAAATCAGCCGCTTTTTACCGATGGAGTAGTTATCGGGCAAACGCGCAAGGTAAGTCCAATGATTTGATTACACCACACCGCCTGTACTTAAGGCTGGGTAGAAGCAAGAAAAGCCGCGCTGATGCGTACAAGAATATATGCAAAACGCCAATAGATCCGGAAGAGCTAAATGATATTCGTGAAGCATGGCACTCGGGAACGCCCCTTGGTAATGAGGACTTCAAACAAACAATAGAAAATACGTTAAAGTGCAAAGTGGGACAGGCCAGACGCGGACGCCCAAGAAAGGCCATTACCCCTTGATGGGTTCTCTTAAGGGGCGTGAGACTGGATAATTTATTTTTTCCGCGGCCCTAATACCCCTTATCGTGGTCACTTAGCTCTCCATGGTGGAGATCGATACTTTATACGAGCGCGCTACTAACAATAATTAGCATGATCAATAGGATCAGAATCGACAAGATTTTAAGGGAAGTATTCATATTGGCCCTCCTTAAGAGTTATTTGATGCCTCTATAGGATAGAGCGAACCTATTGCATAAATATTTCCGAACAGACAAAAATTATTTCAGTCTGTTTCTTTTTTCATGGTGTTTGAGAAATTGGTGGTCAGAGGGAGGTCTTGAGTGAAGGATAGATAACTGCCGCTGTGAGATAACTTGCGATCGCAATCAGTATCACCCAGGTGAAGCCGAAATGAATCGCCAGCAGGCTGGCCAGGATGGCGCTTATGAGAGATGCGCAGCCATTCACTCCCCAGGCCCAGGGAACCAGGTACGGACTCTGCTGCGCAAGCTTGGACAATCCCAAAGGGAAGGGCATGCCCATGACGAAGGCCAGGGGTGCAATCAATAGCAGGGTGGTAATTGCTTTAAAGAGGGTTGTCAGTCCCGCCAGCCAGGCAAACACCATGGGCAGCAACCAGAGATAACCAGCCGCTATCCCTGCCAGTACTCCGATGATCAGATAGATCGGTCTGCCATCTTGCCGGTTGGTAAGACTTTGGGCATAGAGGCTTCCGAGACCTGAAAAAATCAGGAAGCCACAAAGAGTGACGGCAATTGCATGGATGGGGTGTGCCAGGAACAGGATGAACTTCTGCATGAAGGCAATTTCGATAAACAGAAAGCCGAATCCGATGGATAAAAAATAGACAAGCACTTGCCCTGTATTGCCTGACCCAGTCGTACTGCTTTGTCGCCTGATGAATCCCATGGGTAGCAGAATGAGCACCACGCTGGCGACAATGGCTTGCAACAGGGTCAGTACCAGGATCGGATAACCGAGTTCGAGCAGGGAAAAACCACCCTGACGATAGGTAGCAATGATCTCTGGTAGTGTCGACCATTTGAAATAGTGGAAAAAATAGGGTCGGTCGTCGGTGGCTGGTTGGATATCGAACTTATACTGCTCAAGAAAACGTTCGGTTTCAGCTCCAAGCAGGGCCAATGCACCTTGGTAGAAGTAGGGCTCAGGCAGTACATTGTATTGATTGATCTGTTGTTCGGTGATGCCGGGGTAGTAGGCCAGATCAAACGAACGTGCCTCGCAGAATGTCTGCAAACGCTGAATCTCCTGAGCGCTGATCCGCCCATTTTTGATCACCAGCGTGCTGGTGTCCCAGCCACGGATCAGCATCAGCTGCAGGTCGGGCCGTTGCACATCGTTATGCCGTAATGCCTCGATACTGGTGGCAAAGAGCTTTAATCCATCTCTGGGTGGCAGTTTCACCCAACGGGTGATCGCCAGGAGGCCATTCGGATTCAGCTGTTGCAGATACTCGGCTATGGCTTCGCGGGTATAGAGATAACTTTCACTGAGGCCGTAGACACCGCCGGAGCTGGCGCTCGCACTGTCCAGCAGGGAGATCTGGATCATGTCGTAACGCTTGCTGCTGCTGGAGATGAATCCCCGCGCCTCTCCCTCATGTATCAGGGTCCTGTTCTGTAGCCATTGCCAGCCTGTATAGTCCGCATACTCATGTTGAAACAGCTCGATGATTTGTGGATTGAGTTCTACAGCCTCTATGCGAGCGATGTCGTGATAGGCCGCCTGCAGCAGACCACTGCCACCCCCCATGCCCAAGATCAGAACCTGGCTGGGTTTTATGAGATGGTAGGGGAGGGCCGATGTCTGATAGTCAAGGTATGCAAAGGGTTGCAGGTCGCCATCGAACCGATTCAAGGGACTGGGCGCATCACCATCGATGAAGATGCCTAATTGCGCAGGCGGTTCCTGAGCGTTGTTGAGGCTCAGTCCGGGCGCCAGCCTGAGGGGGACCTTTGGACTGTCGACCAGGGTGATCAGACCCAGGGGGCTGGAGCGCTCCTCCAGGACTGACGTCCCTGGAATCCGCAGGGTTTGGCTGAGTGACTTGTATTCCGACAGTTGCAGCTTCAGCCAGTGGTTCGGCAATAGCAGGGTGACAAGGATCAACGAAGACAAAGCGACGATAACCCGCCAGTCGCGTGTTTTTTGTCCCTCCAGTGTAGCTAGAGCGGCGGCAATAAACCCTATGGATGAGACCAGCTTCAGTGTGCCTGTTGGTGCCAGATAATAGAGGGCAAGGATGATTCCCACTGAGCCAAGTCCTGCGCCCAGCAGGTCAAAGGCGTAGATGCGGGGAATCTGTTGGCCAAACCGGGCAAAGGTCAGACAGATGGCGTTGGCGGCGAAAAAGAAAGGGATAAACAGCAGCAGATAACTCAACAATAGTAACCGCCACTGATTAGGCTCCCAGAACATCTCCAGGGTATTGAACGGAAGTTGTTGGGCCTGCAGGAAACAGACGATCGAACTGATGCCGAACAGAACCGCGTTGGCGACAAAGGCGACCCTGAAGTGGGGTTTCAATCTATGCCCTATGAGGGTCAGGAAGGTCCCGCTTACTCCATAGCCCAGCAGCGCCAGGCTGATCACCATGTAGGCAAAGTGGTGCCACTGAATGATGGAGAAGAGCCGCATCAGCAGCACTTCATAGGCTAATGCCGCCGCTGAAATCAGCAGCACGGAATAGACCGGCGGTGCAGCGTCGTTGCGCAAGACTCAAGGCTCCCGGTTACGCAAGATCAGGTTAGTACTCCGTCAAGGTTGTATTGATGGAGTACGAGGTTCAATGCTCCCCCGTGAGCGGGACAAATCGGACCGGCAGGATTTGGTGGGTAGTGACCTTACCTGCCGCGGTCTTTTCGATCAGCATCAGCTGCTGCACCTGAAAACGTCCGCCTACCGGTATCACCATGCGGCCACCTGGTTTCAGTTGCTTGAGCAGGGGGGCGGGTATATGGCTTGCCGCTGCTGTCACCACGATAGCATCGAATGGCGCCTGCTTTTCCCAGCCATAATAGCCGTCGCCTATCCGGCTGGTGACATTGGGGTAACCCAGGTGTTGCAGCCGTTGCTTGGCCTGTTGGCCCAACTCTTCGATGATCTCAAGGGTAAAGACCTCGCCGGTCAGCTCGGCAAGGATTGCGGCCTGATAGCCCGAGCCGGTGCCGATTTCCAAGACCCGATGGGTGGGTTTCGGTCGCAGCAGGTCGGTCATCAGGGCGACGATATAGGGTTGAGATATGGTCTGGCCATGACCAATGGGCAAGGGACGGTTCTCATAGGCGTAGGGTTTCTCCTCAACGGGTACGAATTCATGCCGGGGGACCTGGCGCATGGCTTGCATTACCCTTGGGTCCAATTCCTCCTTGTCGATATAGAGGGAGGTGTCGCGGACATCCGCTTCGATCTCCCGGACCAGCTCCTGGCGGAGAACGGAAAACCCCTCTGCTGCTGACTGACCCCAGCCAGTCAAACAGCAAAGCGCAAGGATTGAAGCCATTGCTCTTCGATTTTGTCCCATGACATGTCTCTGTCGTTAGGTTCAGGTTTTAGATCTGGTGGCTGAATTCGCCACGTTCAGCCCCGGCCATCAGTTCATGGAACTGCTTGCCCGTTATCTGGACCAGGTGTTCGTGATCACCGGCTTCAAAGAAGATCTGTTCCAGTTTGCCAAGGCTGGCCTCGGGGTCCCACAGGGTCTTGATCCCATAGACATGGCCCAAGGGTGGCACCGCGCCCACCTCACAGTCCGGGAAGCATTCAGCCAGCTCGTTTTCCGCAGCCAGCTCGACCTCCTGCTTTAATATTTTCCTCAGGGATTCCAGCTCGATGTGATAGTCAGAGGGAACTACCACCAGGCGATAGCCGTCGTTTTCGATGGACACCAGGATTCCCTTGGCCAGTGCATCCCCCGGGACATGGGCCTGTTCGGCTGACTCCATACTGGAACCGGTATGAGGGTGGGTGATCAGACGATATTTTATTTCGTGCTGCTTCAGATAGATCTGTAACTTTTTCGCGATGGACATTCTAACCTCCTGGCCCTGGCTGCGAATTTTCCCTTCTATATAATAGATTAGTCCCATTCGGCTAAATCGTCACATCCATCTCCATCAGTTGTTGACAAGGGATCGATGAGTGATGCCTGGGAAGGGTAAATGTGCAGGCTAAAAGCAGAATAATCGTTGGGTTGCTGGAGTTATAAAATGCAGTCTCTATCTACCGGTCAGAGGGGTGAGTCAACTGGCGGCATTCCCTGTGAACTTGTCAACTGGGAGCAGTTTTACCAGCTGGCACGCAGGCTTGCCCGGCTGGTGCGAGAGGATGGATTCAAGCCGGAGATTATCGTGGCGATCAGTCGGGGCGGGCTCATGCCGGCGCGAATCCTCTCAGATCATCTGAATTTGTTTGATCTGGCCACGCTCAAGGTCGAACATTACCATGCCCTATACAAGCAGAAGGTCGCCAAGATTCGTTACCCATTGACCGCGGAGATTGCTGGCAGGCGTGTGTTGCTGGTCGATGATGTCAGTGATACGGGTGACAGTTTGCAAGTCACGACTGCACATCTGCTGGAGCGGGGCGAGCCAGCGGATCTCAGGACCGCGGTCCTGCACCATAAGCGTGTTTCCAGCTTTGTGCCCGACTATTTTGCCGAAGAGTTGACCGAATGGCGCTGGCTGATCTATCCCTGGGCGGTCATGGAGGATCTCAGCAGCTTTCTGGCGAAAATGGAGCCACGCCCGGTGTCAAGTGAGGCCTTCGCACAATACTTGCGGCAACAGCACGGCCTGGTGGTGCCGGAGCAGATTCTGCGGGATGTGCTGTCGATAATGGATGAAGTTTAAGGGGTGTTAACGATTTCCTTAGTACTAAACAGTTCATAGGATAGCCGACATGCACCTCCGTGGGATGCCGTGAATACTTCCCTGTAGGCTTGACGGTAGCATCCCTGCTACCGACATCCACGGAGATGCATGTCGGCTATCCCACGTTCGCGTTAGTAGCGCTGAGATTTGATGATATCACCCATCACCGTTCCTTTTGGCCCCTCGCTTGGCGAGGAACAGCCCGTAGATCACCAGGTTGATCAGGATGACGAGAATACCGAGGATGATCTGCACATTCTGCGTCAGCCCTGCCGGGTAGATGATGGGCAAGAGATAGTGATCGATAAACCCACCGGTATATCCCGCCTCTCCAGCTGCCTCTCGGAGGGTTATTTCCAACGGAGTGAGTGGACAGATCCAGCCGTTGAACTCGATCAGGGCGCCCCACAGCGCACAGGGCAGATGGATGAGTATGGCCTTTCTCCATTTGAAAACGAGCAAGCCACCGAGCATGACAAACAGGATGAACGCGAGGTGTAAAACAACCAGGGCATCGGCAGCGAACTGAACAAACATGCGGTTAACGTTATGGCTTGGCTAGTACTCCGTCAAGGTTGTATTGATGGGTTCAGCGTTACTGTGGTGTTTCGCA
>CBDVCD010000010.1:0-32696 GCA_965372385.1 uncultured Gammaproteobacteria bacterium
GCTTCATTGACCGGTGTAGCAGATACAAATCAGACACGCCCCAGCACAGAAAAGCTTCTAATAAAGGGTCCAGCCATCCGTGGATCCTTGATCATGGCGGAGTAATCACCCACCACGAACTTCATCTTGCGGGAGGTGAACGCCATACCCAATCCCATCACTCCCGGCGGCTTCACCATCCACTTGCGCCACTGATCTTCTGAAGCGCGGATATCCCAGTTCATCTCCTGTCCGTCATAGGCGCCTGCTGCCGTCGCCTTGCCATTTTCAACTGTCAGGACCCCACGGGGCTGCCCATCTCCATCAAATCCATAGCCAATAACGCTGTTGAATCCAATCTGAGCGAGGGCATCCGACAGTTCCGGTTCAGCATTCCAATGGTCCATGTAACCCTTCATCCATTCATCTGAAAACAGTTCTGCCATTGTCTACTCCCGAAATTTTTACAATTTTTAAGCTGTGATGGGCCCGGTGAATTCTAGCCCTACTAAGTTAGACCGGGCAGTATCCCCGATGCTGCATGCCAATGCAACTTGATATGACATCTAGAAGCCTTTACAAAACAGTAAATTAAGTATTTCATCGATTACCGAATTACCGACATTTCAATGACCTGTGCTAAATCAAAGTGGTTAACTCCCAACTCTCAGGTTCCAGTCACTAAAATTAACTGTTCCCATCTCTAATTGACGCGCTACTATGTATTCAAAACCCGGGACAGGCGTCCTGAACAAGATAACGATATGCCACCGAAGCAGGAGTTTTAACAGTCATGCACCCCGCCGGACAAATCATTGAAGCCCGTTTACAACATCTCGAATCCCATCTGGAGCAGGAAAACCCTATTCTTTTGAAGACCGTACAGAGCTTCCGGGTGTTGGATGGCATCGCTTTTAAACTCGGCCTGCTGGAAGGCGACAACTCCTTTGCCACCCAGATCCCCTGGTGGCCATTGATCTCAATCCTCGGCACCTTCTCTTCCGGCAAATCGACATTCATCAACCACTACATTCAACACAATCTGCAACGTTCCGGCAATCAGGCGGTGGACGATAAGTTCACCGTGCTCTGCTACAGCAAGGAGGCCACCGCGCATGCCTTACCCGGCGTGGCATTGGATTCGGACCCCCGTTTCCCTTTCTATCAGATGTCTGATGAGATCGAGAAGGTCGCCAAGGGGGAAGGTGATCGAATCGACGCCTATCTACAATTGAAGACCTGCCCCAGCGAACGCTTGCGAGGCAAAATCCTCATCGACTCCCCCGGATTCGATGCCGATGCCCAGCGCACCTCAACGCTCAGAATCACCGATCACATCATCGACCTGTCCGACCTGGTCCTGGTCCTGTTCGATGCCCGCCATCCGGAGCCGGGTGCCATGAAGGACACCCTTAACCACTTGATCGATCGCACCATACACCGGGCGGATACCGGCAAATTCCTCTACATCCTCAATCAGATCGACACCACCGCCAGAGAGAACAATCCGGAGGATGTCATCGCCGCCTGGCAGCGCGCCCTCGGCGAGCGCGGCCTCACAGCAGGGCGCTTTTTTGCCATCTACAACCCGGATGCCGCTGTCCCGATTGAGGATGAAGCCCTCAGAAACCGCTATGAGATGAAGCGGGATGCCGACCTCAATGAAATCCATGGCCGCATGGAGGAGGTTGAGATCGAACGCGCCTACCGAATCGTCGGCGCCCTGGAAAAGACCGCCCGTGACATCGAAGAGCGCAGCATTCCCCTGGTAACCCGTACCTTGGCACACTGGCGCAAACGCGTCCTCTGGGGTGACAGTATCCTGATGGGTGGCCTGATGATCTTGCTGCTGGGCCTGACAATCAAGGCCAACTACTGGACCGGGTTCAGCTTCACCCCGCCCTGGTTACAGGAGGGCAGCAACCCGGCCATTCCCTGGTTGACCCTTGGAGCGCTTGCAGTCGTACTGCTACTGATCCATTTTGCCGTCCGCTCTCTCGCCGCAAAGACCCTGCTGGGTTACCTCAAAAAAGAAGCGGCCAAGGCCAACCTGAAAAGCAACCCGCTTAATGCATTTCTACGCAGCACCAAACCCTGGCGCAGTATCTTTCTGCGATCACCGGCCGGTTGGGGCCGAAAAGTCCGCAGACAGCTGACCCAGGTGATCCAGGATACCGATACCTACGTCCAGAACCTCAATGACCAGTTCACTAACCCCTCCGGGACAGAGAGAGTGCCACTGGACGATCCAAAACCAGCAGCAGGCTCGCCTCCCATCGAGACGCCCGCACCTCTGCTGAAAGAGTAGTATTCCCAGTAACTGATGGGTATATAGCCTAGTGGCTCAAGGATGCGCCACTTGAGAGTCTATGTCGCCGGCTCAGGAACCGTATAAAACCGTCGGCAGTTCCTGCCTTTGGTTTTACATTCATACATTGCCTGGTCTGCTCCGCTATAGAGTTTGTCAAGGGCCATCACTGGATTGTCATCATAACTTCTTTCGCTCAGCAGATAACTGATGCCGATACTGACAGTCACACCAAGCGTTCCCAGATCGCCACCCAGTTCCAGCCGCCCAAGTCGCTCCTGGATACGCCTGGCCATGAGATCGGCGCCCTCCATACCGGCATCCGGCAGAATGATGACGAACTCCTCACCACCAACCCGGGCAACCAGATCGCCCCCACGAGCCTCTTCTTTCAACACCCTTGCTATGAGACAGAGAACCCGATCTCCCACCACGTGTCCCCATTTATCATTGATCTGTTTGAAGAAGTCCACGTCCAACAGCATCAAACTACAGGACTGTCCATAGCGCATGGCACGGGAAACCATGGCCTCGGCCTCGGTGAAAAAATAGCGTCGATTGTGTAATCCCGTGAGTTCATCCTCGATGGAAAGCTGTTGATAGCGTCGCTTGAGGTGTTCAGACTCCTCTAAAGCCACACGCAACTCTCGGGTGCGTTCATCCACCTTCTGTTCCAAGTTGTGAATCAAACGGTGATTATGCAGGATCTGCCCTAGGTAGCTGCCGAACAGGCTCAGCCCATGCTGTTGCCAGGGCTCAAAAAAATCCTTCAGGGAGTGCGAGGCATTCAGGATTGCCAGAACCTCCCCCCCCATCTTGACCGGGATACAGATCAGTGAGCCTGGCACCTTTCCATTCAACGATGCCTTTAAAAACTCCTTGCTGTTGGAGCAGTCGCGGCAGTATTGCATCTCGCCAGTCCGCACCGCGACTCCCATAATGCCCTCATCCATGGCAAACTGCATTACCCGCTCAACCTTAGGTGGTTCAACCGAGGTTCCTGAAATCTCTTCGTGAAACTCATCCATGCTGATTCCGGCCACGCAATCCAATTTACCTTCCGATAAGCGGAAGAGTGAGCAGCTGTCCAGCACCTGATAGCGCATCAGCTCAGTCAGGGCAATCTTGATAATCTCTTCCTCACCCTTGGCATCTATCTCAATTTGAGATAACGCCTTTATGAGCGATAGGTGATCAAAAAGACTGAAGAATCGCTCACGTAGATTCTGTGAAGCTAGATCATTAGGGATATCCATCTAACCCATCCTAAACAGACAATAACCGGGCAACCGACCGAATCTCATCTCGTTGTTGTACAAAATCCATCTCAATCCCGCTCAGTACCTCTGCTGGTATGCCCAATTCGTGGCCCAGCGGACTGTTCTCAAACAAACCAATAAGTGACAATTCCTTAGTCTCGCTCATCCATTCGAGAATTACATTGATCAACTTCAATTCAACCGTTTGTTTTCCCGCATCAAGTGGAAAATTCTGGCTGGCAATTGCCCGTACAACATACTCTGGCAAGTGCCAGCGATCAGTCAGCCATGCTCCCGCTTCCCCGCTGCTCAGGCCAACGAATTCATGCTCCAGATGCTCAATATCCTGTTCCGGCTGCTTGTCCAAACTGGCTAAAACACCGGCATAGTCCTGGGGAAACACATGAACCAGCACCAGCACACCAATATTGAGTAACAGGGCGGTCAAATAGGTTTCATCAGGATCGGGCCGGTGCCTGGCATCCATCTTGAAAACCAGCTTGCGTACCAGTTGAGCACTGCCAAAGGCCCGAAACCAGTATTCGTCCAGCCTGAAGCCTGGACACTTGGACGCATCGAACGAACCACATAAGACAATGCTGAATGCGAGGGTTTTTACCATCTGCAATCCAAGCACCCGAATAATCGCCTCACTGACACTGTTGATTGGACGGGTTTGGGCAAAATAGGCGGCATTCGCCAGCCCAATGATGCGCGCCGTGAGTGGCGGGTCCTGCTCAATAACCTTCGCCAGATCCCCGATCTCCAGATCATCATCTGGCAGCATGGCGAGTAATTGGCTTACGGTCGTCGACAATGCCGGCAGCTGTTTCAACTGTTGTACCTTGTGTCTGGCCGCTTCTGTAGTCTGCATTCTGCTTGTATCCCCAAGTTTTCCTAACTCTGTAGAACGGCAAATGAAGTAAAATCTTTAACTTTTAGAACATACTATTCCCGACTATTCGGTAGATCATATCCATCCTTCAACGCAAAGAAGAAACCAGTTTGTGTATATGATACACTAAGCAAGCGCTCCCCTGACAATCACCAGTCAGATAACAAAAGATAGCTTCACCCGATAGACAGGACGTTAAAACACCGAACTAATTGATATGCAAGGCGGCTCATTCTGTTATCTATATCCGCATCCAGCGGTCACCACGGACGTGGTGCTTTTCACCATCCAGGAGCAACAACTGCTGATCCTGCTGATCCAACGTGCTGCCGCCCCCTTCAGTGAGATGTGGGCGCTGCCTGGTGGCTTCCTGGAAATTGATGAGGACCTGGAGACATGTGCCGCACGGGAACTAGAGGAAGAGACCGGTATCACTGGCCTTTACCTGGAGCAGCTCTATACCTTCGGCACCCCGGAAAGAGACCCACGGGAACGGGTAATCAGCGTCACTTACTACGCGCTTGCCCAATCCGACCAGCTCAATCCCAGAGCGGCCAGCGATGCCAGGCAAGCTGACTGGTTTCCCATTGGGTCACTTCCCGACCTGGCCTTCGACCATGCCGACATCATCGAACTCGCCCATCGTCGGTTGGTGGCAAAACTGGACTATTCCAGCATCGCCTTTCAGTTCATGCCACAGACCTTTACCCTGAGTGAATTACAGTCTGTCTATGAAATACTGCTGAACATACAACTCGATAAACGAAACTTCCGCAAACGCATTCTTGCCCAGGATCTGATCCAAGCGACCGGCAAACATACCCACACCGGCAGTCACCGGCCAGCCAGAACCTATCGCGCCAAGAACCCAAAGCGGGTGGTTATACTCAAATAAGGTAGTAACGAGGATCCATTCATGAGCGTTCAATCTATTAAGCTGCCTACCATCCAGGTCCCTCCACACCCCCAGTGGCCGATATTGAGCCTGGACGAAAAACACGAGCTCAAGGCCCAGATCAAAGACAAACTACAAAAGCAGAACGCGGTCCTGGTCGCTCACTACTATACCGATGCCGATCTGCAGTCCCTGGCGGAGGAGACTGGGGGCTGCGTGGCCGACTCACTGGAGATGGCGCGCTTCGGTGCTGAACAGGACGCACAAACCCTGGCTGTCTGCGGGGTGCGCTTCATGGGCGAGACCGCCAAGATACTCAATCCGGAAAAGCGGGTCATCATGCCTGACCTCAACGCCACCTGCTCCCTGGACGTGGGTTGTCCGGCAGACCTGTTCAGCGCATTCTGCGATGCCCACCCCGACCACACCGTGGTGGTCTACGCCAACACCAGTGCCGAGGTCAAGGCACGCTCCGACTGGGTGGTCACCTCCGGTATCGCTTTGCCGATCGTCGAGTATCTGGCAAACAAGGGGGAGAAGGTCCTCTGGGCCCCGGACCGCCATCTCGGCAACTACGTGCAACGAGTCACCGGGGCGGAGATGACCCTATGGCCCGGCTCCTGTGTGGTGCATGAAGAGTTCAAATCGGTGGCATTGGAACGGATCAGACGCCTGCACCCCGATGCCGCCGTGCTGGTGCATCCTGAATCCCCCCAAAACGTGATCGAGCAGGCGGATGTGGTGGGCTCCACCACCGCCCTGATCAAGGCCGTGGCCGCGCTGGAGAACAAGGAGTTCATCGTCGCCACCGATGGTGGCATCTTCTATAAGATGCAGCAGATGGCCCCGGATAAGGTACTGATCGAGGCCCCCACCGAAGGCGAGGGTGCCACCTGCGTCAGCTGCGCCCATTGCCCCTGGATGGGCATGAACTCACTGCAGAATCTCTCACAAGTGCTGGAGAGTGGGGAAAACGAGATCCTTATCGACCCAGCCATCCGGGAAAGAGCAGTCATCCCGATCAGGCGCATGCTGGGTTTTGCCAGGGAGCATGGGATTGGCATGCAGGGAAAAGGCAATGCCTGATGGAAATCGGCTGATCTCAAAAGGGCTTTCCGAACATCATATCTCATGTTTTTCGGAAAGCCTGACTCACTAGGAGGCTGTCGGGTTTAACCCCCTACCAGGGCGAAAACGAATTCATAAAATCCATCGGCCGCCCCATCTGATTGATATCCCGGCTCATCACACCCGTATTGAGGGTCATGGTCCGCATGGACTGATTCATCTCGAAGATATTGAACGTCATGTCTTCCATGCTCTGCTTCACCAGCCCAAAATCCGTACTCATGCTACCCGTGTCACCATGTATGCTGGCGATATGCGACTCCATACTGCCAATCTTCTCTACCAGCACCGTAATCTGTCCTGTCATGATGCCAATGTTTTTTGATAAATCCGCCATATGGGTCGACATGGCCCCTAGATTGGACTTCATTTCCGGGTCCACATTCCGGGTCAGTGTTTTCATGTCCTGAGTCATATTGTAGATCAAATAGAAACCTGACAGACCCAGTATGGCCATCACTATCAGCGATGGGTAGACCAGCCGTTCCCAGCGGGTGATGCTTGTGTTGAAGGATTTGAAGAACTGGGTCAGGGTGATCTCGAGCTTGACCATCGCCTTTTGCTCGGGCGATAAACCCTTCATATCAGCTTCAAACACTCTGGGGTCTTTCTCGAACATGATGATTAACCTAATACTCTCTTTTCTTTGAGCCTGCTGAGTTAAACCTTAGGGCTTCTATAGTAGCACACAGGGTTTTTACTATCAGTTTGATGCCGATCCGTTGGAAACATTTTCCATCGACAACCTGCAGGTTAGCCAAAAACCGCCGTTACAATATTGTAATGAGTCACTTCATCCTGACTTGTCATGAATCTGCGATCCGGGGACTACCGTCAACAATAGGAGGTAACCCATGAGCCTGGAAACCTACAATGTCTACTTTTCCGGCCAGATCATGAAAGACCGGGACCCGACAGAGGTACGCAAAAGGCTTGGCGCCCTATTCAAGCTCAAAGAGGCAGGGCTGGAGCGGCTCTTCTCCGGTCAACCGGTTGCTATCAAGCAGGGCGTCGACATGGATCAGGCGGTGAAATACCGGCTTGCCTTCCGCGAGGCAGGTGCCCTGGTGGATATCCGCCCGGAGGAGACCGCGCCGGCATCACCCGCCCCAGCCCCTGATCCCAGAAGTGATGCCACGCAGCATGAGGGTTTTACCCTCTCGGAACCCAACAGCTTTGATCTCAGCGACTGCACACCGGTTGTAAACCCTCAGGAGATCCCCGATATCAGCACACTGGACCTGGACAAACCCGGGATTATCCTGGACGAGAGCAGCCCACCGGAACCCTTGGTGATCGATGTAGATGAGTGGGAGTTAAACAAACCCGGGATCACTCTGGACGACCCAGCCCCATCTGTACGGGCCGAGATCGATACCAGTGAACTGACCCTGAATCCGGCCAATCAGGGAAGTCTGGAAGCGTATCAACAGACTGTCACCCCTGTACCGCTGCCCAATATCGACCACCTGAAATTTAACGAGCAAGACGAGAAACCGAAACAAAGGGCCCGATTCGATACCTCAGAAGACTAGCTCGAGAGAACTGCGGGTGACCACCGAGAAATCCTCTTCCCCGCTCACGAGAGGACGCCCAGTCTGCAGCGTCCCCTCTAAAGCACCAAAGGCACGCTCCGCATGGAAACGTAGGGGCAACCGATGCTCATCGTCGCTGATCCAGACCGAGGTGCGCAAGTTTTTCTTGGATTTTCCCTTGCGCAGTTCATACAGACTCAGTTTGAAGGTCGGACGGTCCCAGCCGGCTCGCCGCAGGCGCTCCCGGGAAACCTCCACCCGGTAGTGCTTGATCTGCTTTCCGTTATACAGTGGCAGATCAATAGCCTTGCCCGTTTCAAGTTCCAGATAGCGCAGACGGTAGATCAGCGAGAGATAGTCCCAGACCCTGTCGTCAGCCAGGGCCTGCTGATTTTCGCACTGCATGAGAGAGCGTTCATCCGGGCTGACCCCCAATTTTTCCAGCAGAAAATCCGGTGGGTGTGAGTCGGCGGCTACCGGGGTATCCCGCTTCACATAGTGATAACCCAGCCGATTTGCCCGATCGAACCAGAGTAACTCTTCTCTGATCTCGTCCGTTTCCAGATACTCAGTCACCAGGAGCGGTACCTGTTGGTCTGGTTCCAGCCAGCTGCGGTAATGATAGCGGACCGGATAGAGCATCTCCGCCTTGCCATAAGGTTCGGTGGTCAAATCCAGGGTAGTCAGATAGGTTTCGCTGCCGGCAATGGAGTCGGCAACCGGCTGGACCGCAAACTCAGCATGGGCGATATCCATCTCCACGAAACCGGAAAAGATTCCACGATAGCTGAAGGTATACTCCAACCGTTCACCCGGTTGCAGCTGTACGGCTTCCACCGGCGTCAGACTAACCAGTACGAGGATCAGGATTGATGTAAGAAACAGATTCTTGGTCCGCATTATCAATTTACCCACTGCCATGCCTCCCAATCGAATTCTAGTACACCTATTGGCACGTTTTTCGCAGCTTACCCCGCAAAACCTGAATAACAGCTGAATCAGTCATTTTTTCGACACGATAGGAGCCAAGATCATGGTTACACCCGTCAATTCCGACAAACCGATCACCACAGGCACTGACAGACCGACACAATCCAACCAACGGTTGAATATCGAACAGGGAGGCGAGCAGAGGCCCATTCCAGAATCCCAGACCACAGCACCCACTGGGTCCAGACTGGATGTGGATAGTGCACGCCAACTCTACCAACTGGAAAACAGGGGATCAGAAACGATTGGACCAGGCATAGAGACACCTGAACAGGCCAGAACCGCATTGAACCAGCTCCTGCAGCAGTTCACCGCCAGCCCCGAACAGGCACTCAAGATCCACAGCGGCGAATCCAACACTCTGCTGGCCAAGCTGCTTGAGGCCGCTCCGGCTTGATTCAATTTTTTCCTGGAAAAGCCGTATTGGGGCATCTTGTTGATGCCTCGTTTTTTGAGGGCCTGGAGCTACAGCGCGAGTGAGGAGATTCGGTAGCAGGGTGGGGGCATACGCCTCGAATTGGTGGGCGGCACCCACCCTTCAACCCTTCAACCCTTCAGCAACTGCTCCTTGCGATCATGCTGTATGTCCTCCTTCAAACGTGTGATCTCATCTTCGGGTCCGATGACCACCAGCATGTCACCGGCATCCAGCTTATGCTCAATGCCGCTGGTACTGAAGATCAGTTCCTCACTCAAGTCCAGGTCCACCACACCGAGGAGAATTACGTTGTAGCCGGCCAACTCCTGGGTACTGAGAATTTCTCCCGAGAGACAGGAGTGCTCGGGGATCTCGATCTGTGCAATATCGATGTACTCACCGAATACCGTCTGCTCCAACATATCGACAATCATTGGACGCGTAATCAGTTCATGTACCTTGCGCCCACTGATTTCATACGGATCGATCACCTTGCTGGCCCCGGCGGCGATCAGCTTCTGACCGGATGCGGGTGATTCAGTGACGCAGATAATCTTGAGATCGGGATCGAGGGCGCGGGCCGAAAGGGTTAGAAAGACATTGTGGGACTCCACGCTAAACAAGCAGAAGATGGTTTTCACCCAATCCCCTATGCCGATGGAACGCAGTTTGTCATCGTCCGTGTAATCCACCTGCGCCACATCGAAACCCTTGTCCAATAGGTCATTTACCTCGTCCTGGTCATTACCGAAGAGAGCGGTTGAGAATCTTCTTGTCATCAATTGCTCCGCAACCGCCTGTCCCAGGGCACCACAACCAAAAATGAGCGTATCGCAACGACTCATCAGAGCGTTCTCCGTTCCAGACAATCCCGAAAATGGATCACGCTGTACTCATGACCAAACATTACAACCAGATCACCCGCCAGAAGCACAAAATTGCCACTCGGATTGAAATAGAAGCAGCGTCCGTTCAGATCCGATGGCGTAGCAGCCACATCCTGACTACAGGCACCCTCCCGGACCACGCCAAATGGAATCAACTTGCGTTTGCGGAAATCGATTTCTCCCATGCGGCGCCCATCCAATACAGAGGCCTCGTGGACACGTACCGCCTCGATACCAACGGCTTTATCGCCGGCAATCATGCCGTATATAGCATCGAAGGCCACCGGCTGACCCACATATTCCGCTGCGATCAGCCCGACAATTTCATAGGGAGCCACGACGTGGTCAGCCCCAGCGCGGCGCATCTTGGTGACATTTTCCCGATGATTGGCACGGGAGATGATCTCTATCTCCGGGTTCATCTGCCGGGCAGAGAGTGTGATATAAACATTCATCACATCATTGCCTGTCAAACACAGCAGTCTTGTGGCATGCCCTATAATCCCCAGACTGTTAAGCAGTTCAGCATCCTCCGCATCTCCCTGCACAGCGAGATAACCCCGTTTTTTCGCGCTGCGGACCGCATCCTCATCAGATTCGACTACCACAAAAGGTATCCTGTCACTGGCCAGTCGATCCGCTACTACCTGGCCCACCCGGCCAAAACCGCAGACGATGATCTCAATATGCTTATGCTCCACCTCGGAAAAGACACGATGGGCACGAATCTCATCCATCTTCTCCCCAAAGGCGGATACAATGATGGAGGTAAAAAAGGAGATCACGCCCAAACCGGCGACAATCAGCACCAACGCCACCACCCTGCCCTCTGAGGTCTGTGGAGTGATGTCCCCATAACCCACCGTTGACATGGTCACCATCGCCCAGTAGATGCCATCGAAAAAATTACTGATCTGCTCATTTTCATAATCGGCCTCAAACAGGAACAGCGCCGTGGCCGCCGTAAAGGTAATAAAGGCCATGAAGATGAACAGGGTCAGCAGTTCGATGCGTTTCTCGGAGAGGACCTTGGCAAACTCACTGATACTGCGGGTATAACGGAATAGTTTGAAGATGCGGAATAACAGAAAAATGCGTAAAAAACGCAACGGCCGGTAGCTTGGGATAATCGCCAGCAGATCGATGATGGCCAGGGGGGAAGTCATATATTCGATCTTTTTCCCCACTACCTCACGCAAAGTAGACCAGAGGCGGAAGCGTTCATTGATGAATTCCGCCCTTTCATAGTGCTGCAGAATAATCTGATGCGTGTCGTTGTAGATCCAGAAACGCAACAGATATTCGAGAATGAAGATAGAGACCGCCATCTTCTCAAAGATGTCCGCAAAGATACCAAGATCGTTGCGGACTTCATAGATCAGCACCCAGACACTGGCGAGCACGAACAGGATCATGCAGATGTCGAAATAGGGCCGGACCGGTGCCTTGGGATTTTCCAGCAGGTCATAAAAGAAGCTCTTCAGCCGCTTGTAACGGAGAGAATCTTCCAGGGCATAACTAAGATGGATGAGTCTGTTTGAGAGTCCCATGATTTTGCCTTGCCCCTATCCAACAGGCAGGGAACCCCGCTACGGCAAGCCACCCACCTCGATGCGTTCGATGTCCGCCACCTTCACTATCCTGCCATCCAGGGCCTGGAACTGCCGTTCCTCCACATCACCGAACCGCGCCTGGTAGGATTCGGACAGCCCGGTTTGGGTATTGATCACCTGGACGTTGACGATACGGTATTGATCACGCCATTGCAGATAGAGAACCAGCCCGCTGGCGAGAATCATGAAAACAATCAATCCATAGGCAGCGAGTCGGGGGGTACTATTTGACTGTTGAATCGATGGCCTGGATATACGGGCCAGCTGCTCATTGGCGGCAACTTGGCCACGGCGGGATCGGTTGCGCAAAACCAGCCAGGCGATACCGATCACCCCGAGAGTGAATAACAGCTTCAGAATCATGGCTGCAGCCTATCATGACAGATTGACTCTGACTATTGCCTCACCCATCCTAAGCGAATATTAATCCCTGGCCCCAACCCCTATACTTGAAGCTCAAATTAAAGTCGATTTACTATCCCATCATGCAGATCAAAGCCCCCCTGTTGCTCTTATGCCTGGCCCTCAACCTATCCGGCTGCAGTGAACCGAAACCGCCCACCATCAACCTCTATCGCGCCGTGCATATCGGGGATATCGATCAGATAAAACGTAATCTCTTTTGGGATGCCAAGGTCAATCAACCCGGCCCCGATGGCCTCACCACACTGCATGTGGCCGCCAATAAAGGGGATCTGGTGGTTGTGAAGATGCTGGTAAAGCATGGCGCCGACATCGATGCCCCAGACAAGGAAGGACATAGCCCGTTGCTGACTGCGCTACTCGCACGCAATCCTCTGGTGGCGGAGTACCTGGTGAAACAAAGGGCCAGACTGGATGCAGACGCCATCCTGCGGGAGACGGTACGGTTGGGTCAGGCCGACCGGGACGTGATAGACTTCCTCGTCAAACAAGGCGCGGAACTGGATCTCCCGGATGAACAGGGCAACACACCCCTGCATATCGCGATTCTCAATGGACACCGGGTCAATGCAAAATACCTGGTTAAAAAGGGCGCTGACATCGATCTTGCCGACCGTTCCGGCCGCACCCCGCTGGAACTGGCGATCGAGCACGGTGAAGCAGACATCGAACGGATGTTACGGAAATTCGGCGCCAGTTCCAAACCTTGACGGAGCACTAGGAGGCTGTCGGGTTTAACCGTTTGAAGCGAAAATTACTGGGGGCGAATCAAATCAGTTTATCAAGCGAGGCGAATAGCAGGGCTATTTAACGAGTTTGATAAGCTGAGTTGATCGTCATCCAGGGATTTGCAGCCAAACAGTGTTAAATCCGACAGCCTCCTAGTTCTCTACACCATAAATCAACCGGAAGAACAGCTATTATGGCAAGCACACCTGATGAACTGACAGTCAACTACGCGGAAGACGGTATCGACATCGTCAAGGAACTGGACAAGGTAATCCTTTCAAAAGGTGCCTGGACCACGATCATCTTCCGTTATCAGGACTGGAACCGGGGAAAGGAGGAGTACGGCCCAGACAAGTACACCATCCGTCGTTACCAGAAACGCAGCGGTGAATACCTGTCGAAGTCCAAGTTCAATATCTCCAGCAAAGATCAGGCGAAGGCAATTATCAGTGCCCTGCAAGGGTGGACTGGCGAAGAGTAATAATTGTTGTAAAAGTAATTGCATACGAGTGATAGCGGTCGTCGACGGGAGGGCCGTTCCCTTGCATCCTGCAATCACGGCATTTGTACTTCCCTGTACGGCAGAACCCGCCGTCGAGCGTACAGGGACGTATTCACAGCGTACAGTGATCACCCGTATGCAATTACTTTCGGGCAGCTCAATAGCTCAGCCTACCTCCTCGGCCCAGGCCAGTAGCTGAGGAATCAAACGACGCTTCTCTGGCGGAAGCGTCTCATCCGTTTCCAACTGATCGAGTTTGGCCAGATAGTCATCCATCCGCAGGCTGCCGCCGCCATCCGGCTCGAACAGTCGTGCCAGGCGATACTCCTGCCAGCGTTCCCGCTCATCCCCTGAGAGGCTCTCCGGCCAATTCCTCGCCCGGTAGCGAAACAGCATCTCGGGCAGGCGCTGGTCATCGAATACCAGGGGGAAATCCGCCAGCTGTTGCGGACCTGAGGCCAGGATCCGCTGCATGCGCTGCCGGTCATTCTGGCTGAAGAACCCCCCTGCATAGAGGGCCAGATCCGGATCGCTTACCGGCTCGAATTCGCTCATGCGATGGATGCGCGCGATCTTTTCCGCCAGGCCATCCGCGGCCAGCAACTGCTCACGATGGCACTCCCCCTGAGCGATATCGATGGCCCAGCGCTCCGCCGTCTCCGGGGTCAGGGTGTTCATCGGCACCAGCACCGGACACTTGTTCAGATGGACCGTTTTGAGTGGAATCCTCTCCACCCCATCCGGCAGATCGGCAACCGCGGTAAACAGACGCCGGTGCAGTTCTTCATCACTCAGCTCCAGCAGCGGCGTCGGGTCGTGACGCAGATCGTAAACGATCACCCCATTGGGATTGGTTGGGTGTTTCGCCAGGGGCATCACCATGGCGATACATCCCAGCTCGGCGGGATACATGGATGAGACATGCAGCACGGCATTGCGCGACTGTAGATTGAGTTGCTGGGCGACGAGGTTTTTCTGCCGGTGCTTGAATAAGTAGTCATAGAGCCTGGGCTGGCGTGATTTGACCAGCTTGGCCAGGGCAATGGTGGCATGCACATCAGACAGGGCATCGTGCGCCGACGCATGGGCGATGCCGTTGGCCGCAGTCAACTCCTCGAGTCGAAAACTGGTTTTGCCATCCGGATGACTGGGCCATTCGATCCCTTCCGGCCGCAAGGCATGGGTAAGACGCACCATGTCGATAATGTCCCAGCGGGAATTCCCATCCCGCCACTCCCGGGCATAGGGATCGTAAAAATTTCGATAGAGGGTATTACGGGTCACCTCATCGTCGAAACGCAGGCTATTATAGCCCACGCCGCAGGTACCTGGGAGGGAGAGTTCATGATGAATACGGGCGATGAACTCGGCCTCGATCACTCCTTCGGTCAACGCCTTCCGCGGCGTGATACCCGTCACCATACAGGCCTCGGGCTGAGGCAGCATGTCGCTGGCCGGCTTGCAATAGATCACCAGGGGCTCGCCAATGGGATTCAGCTGCGCATCGGTGCGCAGGCCCGCAAACTGGGCAGGACGATCGCGCCGGGGATCGGTGCCCCAGGTTTCATAATCATGCCAGTAAAAGCTAAAGGACATCGCTTGCTTTCCGCTCCTTGAGGCTGGTCAGTTTGGCGCTTTGGATAGAGTGAGACAATTCAGGTAAACCCGATCCCCAAACAAAAAAGCCATCCCAGCCCAGAAGGCGAGATGGCTTTTCAAGCGGGGGAAGGAAGATTCTACTTAGATCTTCTCTTTGATACGCGCTGACCTTCCGGTACGACCGCGCAGATAGTAAAGTTTGGCGCGACGCACGTCACCGCGACGGGTCACCTCAATACTATCGATAGCCTGGCTGTAAGTCTGAAAAGCACGCTCAACCCCCTCACCATGGGAGATCTTACGCACGGTAAAAGCGGAATTGAGGCCGCGGTTGCGCTTTGCAATCACCACGCCCTCGAAGGCCTGCAGACGCTCGCGCTCGCCCTCCTTAATCTTCACCTGTACAACCACGGTATCACCGGGGCCAAAATCCGGAACCTCACGGTTCATCTGCTCGGCTTCGAGCTCTGCGATGATGTTGCTCATGGTCTATTGCTCCTGTGTTTTACTCCGCATCTCCCGACGCGGCACTGATTTCATCTAATAACTTAATCTCTTCCGGCGTCCTATCCCGGTCTTGCATTAGATCGGGACGTCGCTTCAGGGTTCGCCGCAGGGCCTGTTGCAAGCGCCAGCGGCGTATTGCCGCATGATTGCCGCTCTGCAACACATCCGGTACTGACATCCCGTCAACCCGTTCCGGGCGGGTGTAGTGAGGGCAATCCAGCAACCCATCCATGAAAGAATCCTGTTCGGCGGATTCCGCGGCACCCAGCACCCCGGGCAGCAGGCGGATAATCGCATCCAGCATCACCATGGCCGGCAACTCACCGCCACTCAGCACATAGTCACCGATGGACCACTCTTCATCCACATAGCGCTCGACGATCCGCTCGTCGATACCTTCGTAACGCCCGGCGATCAGGATCATAGCCTGGCCGTCGCCCGCCATCCCGCGTGCAACGTCCTGGTTGAATCGTCTACCCTGCGGACTCAGGTAGATCACCCTGGCGTTCGGAACAGCCGATCTGGCATCTTCGATGGCCGCCTGCAGTGGCTCATACTTCATTACCATACCGGGGCCACCACCGTAGGGGCGGTCGTCCACGGTACGGTGCAGGTCCGTGGTATAGTTACGTGGATTCCAGAGCCTTAACTCCGCCAATCCCCGTTCCATGGCCCTGCCCACAACCCCCTGATCCTTGAGGGCATCAAACATCTCAGGCATCAAGGTGATGACATGAAAGCGCATCGCCCGGTCAGAAATCCGCATCCCAGTCCACGATCATCAGACCCGCATCCAGATCCACACGATGTACTGCTTCTCCCCAGGTATAGGGGATCATACGTTCCCGCTCACCTTTGACCACGATGACATCGTTGGCACCGGTCTCGAACAGATAGGAGATCCGACCCAGGTCAACGCCATCCAGGTTTTCGACCCGCAATCCCTGCAGATCACTCCAGTAGTATTCGTCTCTCTCCAGCTCGGGAAGCTGTTCACGCCGAATCGCGATATCACAGCCCACCAGCTCCGCGGCCAGATCGCGGTCGTCACAGCCCCGCAGATGGGCAACGACCCCCTTACCCTGGCGTTGTCCCGCACGCAGCTCGCGCTCTTCCCACCCGTTATTACGTTTTATATACCAGGGGGAATAGTCAAGAATACCTTCCCTGGGCGAGGTATCGGAAAATACCTTAACCCAACCCCGTACACCAAACAGCCCCGCGACCCGGCCCATCACAATCATCTGTTTATCGGACATCGCTTAAAGACTCAGTCCGTAGATGGGATGAACCCAGCCTCGCAGGGAGGCCGAGAAACCGACTCAGGCAGTCTCTTTAGCCGCCTGTTTCAGCAGGGATGCCACACGCTCGCTGGTCTGTGCCCCGTGGGAGACCCAATGCTGGATACGCTCGTTATCGAAACGCAACCGCTCTTCGCCACCCGTTGCAATGGGATTGAAGAAACCGAGACGCTCGATGTAGCGCCCATCACGAGCATTACGGCTGTCAGTTACCACGATGTGATAGAAAGGCCGCTTTTTGGCGCCAGTTCTGGAGAGACGGATGTTTACCATGTTATACCCTTAAAAAACTTTTTATCACCGGCAACCCGCCAGCGGGAAACGGCGCATTATATCCGAATTGGCGGAAAAGTGAACTCGGAAACAATAAAAATGGTAATTAGGCACAAAGCTCAGTTAAAAGGTCCCTCCCCCCTGGAAGAGGTTTAGGAGGGGGGTTGATAGGCTTCTGCTGCAGTGGAGTTTCCGCTCCCCTCATCCCAACCTTCGGCTTTGGCATCCTGCGTCACTCTACCACCTCCTTCCTTGGAGGCGTCCCCCTCAGGGGGATCAGCGTGGCACCTCTACCCCGTATCAAAAAGGAAAACCACCCCCAGGCGGCATCCCACCACCAGGCAACTTCCCACCGAGGCCTCTCAGCATCTTCTTCATGCCACCCCCTTTCATCTTTTTCATCATCTTCTGCATCTGGGTGAACTGCTTGAGCAGCTTGTTGACATCCTGCACCTGAGTGCCAGAGCCCATTGCAATACGCCGCTTGCGTGAGCCCTTGATCACTGCCGGGAAACTGCGTTCTTGGGGAGTCATGGAGTTGATGATAGCGATCAGACGACCTATCTCCTTGTCATTGACCTGGTTTTTCACCTGCTCGGGCAGACCACTCATACCGGGTAACTTTTCAAGCAGCCCCCCCATGCCTCCCATATTGGCCATTTGCAGCATCTGTTCACGAAAATCCCCCAGATCAAAACCTTGGCCTTTTTGTATCTTTCTCGCCAGCTTGGCCGCCTTGTCCTGATCGACCTTGCGCGACACCTCCTCCACCAGACTGAGCACATCCCCCATGCCGAGGATGCGCGAAGCGATACGGTCCGGGTGAAAAGGCTCCAAGGCATCGGTCTTTTCCCCGACACCGATGAATTTGATCGGCTTACCGGTGATCTGCCGGATGGAGAGGGCCGCGCCACCCCGGGCATCACCGTCCGTCTTGGTCAGAATCACACCGGTCAGTGGTAACGCCTCATCAAAGGCCCTGGCAGTGTTGGCCGCATCCTGACCGGTCATGCTGTCCACCACGAACAGAGTCTCTACCGGTTTGATTGCGCTGTGGAGCTCCTTGATCTCCTGCATCATCAGCTCATCCACATGCAGGCGACCGGCGGTATCGACGATCAGCACATCAGAGAAGGACTTCTTCGCCTGGGCCAGCGCATCCTGCGCGATGCGGATCGGCTGCTGGTCTTGCGAGCTGGGGAAAAAATCCGCTTTCACTTCCCCGGCCAGGGTCTTCAACTGCTCGATGGCGGCGGGGCGGTAGACGTCGCAACTCACCACCATCACCTTTTTTTTGCCGTTCTGTTGCAGCCAGCGCGAGAGCTTGGCGACAGTGGTGGTCTTACCGGAACCCTGCAGCCCCGCCATCAGAATGACCGCCGGTGGCTGGGCCGCAAGATCGAGGGACTCGTTGGCCTCGCCCATTATATGAACCAGTTCGTTGTTGACGATCTTGATCAGAGCCTGACCGGGCGTGAGGCTGCGCATCACCTCTTCACCCATCGCCTTGGTCTTCACCTGATCCACGAACGAACGCACCACCGGCAGCGCCACATCGGCCTCCAGCAGCGCCATGCGCACCTCACGCATGGTGTCCTTGATGTTCTCCTCGGTCAGACGGCCCTGGCCGCGCAAGTTGTCGAGGACCTTCCCCAGTCGTTCTGTCAGATTGTCAAACATGCTTATCCGCCAGCTGTACGCCGACCCGTTTCGGTAATTGAAATTCAGTGGATTATATAACAGCTGAAGGGAAATCACCCTGAGACCCTTCGATCTCATGCTCTCGTTCCCACGCTCCTGCGTGGTAACGCGTACCGAAGCCAGACGTTACCTCGATATAGGTTCCCACGGAGGACCGTGGGAACCAGTTAAGCTGGAGGGAAATCACCCCGGGTCCGATCGATTTCATTCACACCTGCCGGAAAGTGTGCGATTATTCCGCCTGGCTATTTCAGGACACAAGAGAAGCAGACATTGCTTTCACTCTCTGCCATCGTTGCCTACATTGGGGCCACGGCATGTTTTTCATTGAGGTTGTTTCGCAGTGAGCGGATTAAAATCCCGCTGCGGCCCGTGGGCCTGCTATTGGGTTTTTTCGGCATTCTGCTGCATGGGATTCTGCTCTATAGCAACACAGTCACTGAAAACGGCGTCAATCTCGGCATCTTCAATGCCTTTTCCCTGATTACCTGGACCATTCTGCTGTTACTGCTAATCTCCAGTCTCAGTAAGCCCGTGGAAAATCTGGGCATAGTCCTTCTGCCATTGGGGGCTTTAGCCATCGTCCTGGAGCACCGCTATGCCTCTGTTCGCCTCCTAAGCGATACCGCATCCACTGGCCTGACCATCCATATCTTGGTCTCCATGCTGGCCTACAGCTTTTTCACCCTGGCCAGTGTGCAGGCCGTGCTGCTGGCGATTCAGGACCACCATCTGCATCATCGCCATCCCGGTGGATTCATTCGCGCCCTGCCTCCACTGCAGACCATGGAGACCCTGTTGTTCGAGATGATCGGCGCGGGCTTCATCCTGCTGACCCTGGCGCTCATGTCAGGCTTTACTTTCCTGGAGGATATGTTCGCGCAAAGGCTGGCGCACAAAACCATCTTGTCCATCACTGCCTGGTTTGTCTTCGGTACCTTATTGTGGGGACGCTTTCGTTTTGGCTGGCGCGGGCAGAAGGCCCTGATCTGGACCCTGAGTGGATTCGTGGTGCTGATGCTGGCCTATTTTGGCAGCAAGGTGGTGATCGAGCTGATACTCAGAAGTTAGTAGGGTGGGCACCGCCCACCGAAATGCCTTTCGATCTATCCTTTGATGGTGGGCGGTGCCCACCCTACCTGATTTCTTAGTCCGGCCTTCCACGAATTATCTCAAAAATCCGTACAGAAATCCGGTAGCCATGGGCAGACATCTGCTCCGCCACCTCCTCTGCACTATCCAGAAAACCTTCTTTCTCTGCCAGATAGAGCAGCATGGCTGTTCCGATAAATCTCACCCCTTTTCTATACGCCTCCCTCCTGGCCAGAGCATCATCCAGCAACAGCAGTTTCGAATCCGGATCTTGCAGCGCAAGCTGAATACACGAAAGCTCACCTTGCCCCAATCCCTTCATGAGATGATGAGCCGGCGTTGGATCGGGTATGCAGACGATCCGGTTATCAGACAAGGCCCTCTGGATAGCCCTTGCATCTGCCGTACGCTTTCTCAGGCACTCTATCCGCACTGAATCGGTAATCGCAACCGCAGGAAACAGCTCAGCCAGGTGCTGCAACCGGCTGACTTTGGCCAATGCAATCAGCGGTCCTGCATCAGCTATGAGGAGGCGTTTTTCCACGCTTCGAGCATCTCTTTTTCCTGCCTGGAATACTCATCCGCACTAACGATATCAATCCCAAGCGAGGCAAGGTGATCGATGAATTCAGATAAAGAGAGGTCACTGAGCTTTGCTGCTGCCCCTAATGAAAGGACCCGGTCTTTATAGAGGACAGAGGCTAATGCAGGACGCAACAACCCCTCGCTTTCCGCGAGGGTTTTCTCTATATGAAGAATCAATGCATTTGGCTCATTACCCTTCAATACCAGCACTGGAGACTCCTCTGCGTGCCGCAGTGCCTCTGATGGGTTTTTTTTCAAATTCCGGACATTCGTAGCATACATAGCAATCACCCTATTTTCACAAACAAAGTGTAGTCCACGCTATGTGGGAACGCAAACATCCGCGCTGGCAGAAGGCCCTGATCTGGACCTTATCCGGGAATTTAATCTGCAACCAAAACTCTTGTAGGTTGGTGCTGAGCTTGCGAAGTCCAACACAGAATTTGCAATGAAATGTTGGGCTTCGTTCCTCAGCGCCAACCTACACTATGCGCTTTGGTATCAATGCATTATCCACGAGATCAGTAGGATGTGGCCGCAGGTCGGCAAACCTTGCCGACATCTGCGTTTCGATCCAGTTAAGCCTTGCGGCTCTGTCCGTAGGCCTTGCCTGCCTTACGCCCCTGGCGTAGCTGACACAGCTGGTCGGATAGCTTCGATTTTCCCACCCGGCCGATAGACGCCATCTCTCTATTCAAGGCCTCTATCTCGCGTAGTATCTCAATTTTCCCCTCGATCTCCTGCTCCGGTTCCGCGGCAATCCCCTGCCGGATCATGCGGAAACGTTCTGCCTCCAGCTCTGCCGCCTCATCCCAGGCCTCCTCTTTCATCAACTCCAGTAAGCGCCTGCTCAATAGCAGGCTCTGATTCAATGTTTGGTTAGTGGAGTTCATCAAAGCTAAGCAGCTGAAACAGGTTTTCCTGCAGCAGCAATCGGTTGTTTGACCTCGTCAGAGATCGCATCCCAGGCCATCTTGATCTCCAGGATCAGCGAGCTGATCTCGTCCAGAATGGCCACATCGTTATTCAAATTGGTTTCTGACAGACGACGCACCATGTAGTCATAGAGGTTATTGAGGTTGCTGGCCATCTCCCCCCCCTCCTCCATATTGAGACTGCCCTGCAGTCCATTGATGATGGAGATCGCCCAGTTGATATGTTTTCCCTTCTCTTCATGCTCCTTACGATCCATGTGACCTTTGGCGATCGCAATTTTCTCCAGTGCGCCCTCCATGAGCATCTGCACAAGACGGTGGGGGCTTGCGTAGTTGACCTCTGAACCGACAGCAACTTTACCGTACTGGCGGGCGCCATGTTTCTGATTGAAATTCATTCTTATAACCCCTGATCAATCATACTCGTTTATGGATCATTTATTTGAATTGCCTGGAAGTAGATTTTCCAGACTGGCAAGCTGTGCTGTGACATAGTTGCTGGTCGCCTGCAACTGACCCAGCAGCAAATCCAACGCGGTGAACTGGGAACGATAACGGGCCTCGACCAATCCAAGGCGGCGTTGCATCGCCTCCATCTGGTCATTGTTATTGTCCACACTGGCATTGAGCCCATCTTCACGGGCGTCAATCAGTCCATCATCACCCAACATACCTTCAAGTAGGGAATCAAGACGGAAGGCCAGACCCTGATTGTCATTGGCAAACAGGTCAGCTACCGCGGTCAGATCATTTTCCAGGGCATCGGTCAGCTCGGCGCTGTCAAAAGAGAGGGTTCCGTCTTTCTCGAAGGTGATGCCCACCTGGGATGCATAGGAGTAGGCACCTGTCAGGCTGGCGCTGGAACCCAGCACCGAGCGGACCTGACTCTCTACCAGACGCAACGTGCCATCACCCGAGAGCTCACCCTGCCTCAAGCCATTCAGTGAGGAAAGCAACTCATTGTAAGCGCCCACAAACTTCTGCACCGAACTGCTGATGGCGCCGGAATCCCGGCTGATATCCAGTGACACCTGATTGGTGCTGGTATTCAGCAACTCAATAGTGACACCCTGAATGGCGTCAGAAATCGTATTGCTGGAGCGGGTGATCGTGTAGGCGTTATCGATGGTGATCTGCGCATCGGCCGCGGGCTGAATCTCGGTAAAACCAAGCGGGTCCGTTATCGCTGTGCCCACACTGTCTGCGAATGAGAGGGTCATGGCATTGCCCAAGCCCGTGTTATCGCTCGAGAGCACCAGGTGAAAACTGGTATCGTTCTCCTGAATGATACCGGCGGTGACACCCACATTGCCCGTTGCCTCATTGATGGCCGTTTGAATCTCGGACAAAGTCTTACCACCAATATCAACAGTGAAGGCTTCTGTACCGATGGTCATGGTCATCTGATCGCCGGGATTGCCAATAGTGGTGGTACTGGTATCCACAAAAGAGGTTGAACCCTGTTTTTGTGATTTTGCCAGGCTATCCACCAGAATATCATAGCTGCCGAGTGCCACATCATTATCGGCAGTGACGGTGAAAACCGAATCATCGCCAGATTTAGCTGAGAAGGCGTCAAAATCGTCGAAGGACTTGAGGGCCGCCGCGGAATCCTGAAAACTCGCCATGGCGCTACGCAGCTGGCCATATGCGCTTATCTGAGCCAGATAGTTCCCAGCCTTGACCTGCAAACGCTGCAGGGGAATCTGCTCAACCGCCATCAGGGAGTTGATGATCCCATCGATATCGAGCCCAGAACCTATGCCGGGAACAGAAAGTATGGGCATTTATTTCTCCGGATCGACCTGGCGATCCACCTTATTCCCTCCCCCTCTAGGGGAGGGTTAGGGGAGGGGGAACCTACCCTTGAAAAATACGGGAAAATCAATAAAACCGTCCGTTTCCCGTCACTCTAAATTACCAAAGCAATTAGCATACCTGAATCTGCATTCAGGCCTGTGTTTTCATCAAAAAACCTACTGGCTGTTCCCGAAAACTGTTTCCGTCGATGCCTTCCAGATTGGCCTCACGCAGTTCCTTCATCTGCTTGGCCAGGGCCAGTATCTCATCGGAAGGAATCTGCCGAATCAGATCGCCGGACTCCTTGTCCAGCACCCGCACCACCGTACGGCCCAGGTCTTCATCCACGTCGAATTGCAACTCCCGGTTCAGCATTTGGGCGAAGTCCTGCATCTGGCTTACCGCGCCTAGCAGTTGCTCTTTGGCCAATTCCTCTTTTGGGACTGACGCTAGAGCAGCAGAAGAAGACTTCTCGGAACGAGCGGCCTCTGCAACGGGTGGTTTCCCGGAGACGGGGGCGATGCCCTGGGGTGGCGCGGCGGGCTGACTCTCAGCAGCACGGCGCGCCTCCTTGCCGGAACCCTTAGCCGGTAGAGCATTCAATGTGATCGACATGTCGTTTGTCATGATCGTCACCTCTCTCTCAATCAGCGACCACCTGGCGTTGGCACCAGGCGGTCAACCTGGTTCAGGCTCCAATTATTGCAGGAGCGAGAGAACCATTTGTGGCTGGGCATTGGCCTGGGACAACATCGCCACACCAGCCTGTTGCATGATCTGGGCACGGGTCAGGTTGGCAGTCTCCAGTGCAAAGTCGGCGTCCTGGACCCGGGAACGGGCGGCGGATACGTTCTCGCTGATGCTGGATAGATTAGCAATGGTGCTACTCAGACGGTTCTGAATGGCACCCATGTCGGCACGGGTATCACTGATGGAGGCAAGCGCGCCATCGATGATGGAGATGGCCAGGTTGGATCCAGTGGCATCTGAAATATCGATGTCAGACACGCTGGAGAGAGCTGAACCCGCAGTTGCAGACAGAACATCTACCCCACTATCCGCAACAGAGAAAGATTTCACTGAATTGAAGGTCACCGACCCGCCTACCGTACCTAAATCACTAACACCACCAACGGTAACTGTTGCACCGGCAGCATTGGCGACGTCACCTGTGGCATCAATGGAATCAAGGGCCAATGTAGTGGTTCCAATTCCCGAAGTGAAACCAGTGATGGCGATATCTTCACCGCTGCTGCTTTTCAGGATGATACCATCCTTCGCATCAGTCAAAGTCGCCGTAATGCCGGACTGACCTGAAGAGGCGTTGATTGCATCAGCCAGCGCAGAGACATCACCCGTCGTTATTGCCGCACTGACATTAACGCTATCTGAGCCCGTTAAGGTAAACGATACGGTATCATCCACAGATAGACCATTCAAAAGTGCATAAGAGACCGCCTCTGCAGAAACACCGGAATCCTCAGACTGGTTGTTGACTGCGGCGGCGATGTCCTTTGCAGAATCAGCAATGGCGTAATCTGCGGTACCTGTACCAAATGCGCCATTCAGGGTTAGCGTGCCACCTGTTACCACACCATTTGTATTGGCAGTAGTCTGAACAGCTGAATTCACAAGGGAATCGGTAAGCACTGTATTGTTACCGATCGCATTGGAACTGGTGTTGGCGATGGAGACATCGATGGTTTGGTTGGCGTTCGCGCCCACCTGGAACTGCGCTGAGGTAAAGCTGCCATCGAGCAGGGCCTTGCCATTGAAGGAGGTTGTCGTCGTAATTCGATCCAGCTCCTGCTGCAGCTGGTTGACCTCTTTCTGCAGAGAGGCGCGATCGGAGGCGCTATTACTGTCGTTAGCAGACTGTACAGCCAGCTCACGCATACGTTGCAGGATGTTGCTGGACTCCTGCAGGGCGCCCTCAGCCGTTTGAGACAGAGAGATCGCGTCGTTGGCGTTACGAACCGCCTGATTCAGACCACGGATCTGCGAGGTCATGCGGTCGGTAATGCCCAGACCAGCAGCATCGTCCTTGGCGCTATTGATGCGCAGGCCGGATGAGAGGCGTTCCATTGAGGTGGCAAGAGAGTTTTGAGTGGAGTTGAGGTTACGTTGGGAATTCAACGACAGTACGTTGGTATTGATTACCATTGCCATGATTGTTTCTCCTATATCGCCCGGCGATGTCCAGCATCGAGCCAGGGCGTAGGTTGATATTTAGCGGATATACTGTCGGGTGTGACTGTATTTACCGCTTCCGGTCTCTGTAACGGCTAGGGGAAAGGCAACTTGAAGAAACTGGCGAAACAAAGTCTGAATCTTTCTGCCATGTAGCCCGGATGGAGCTTGCGTAATCCGGGGAAAGCATAACCACGGTTTCCCTGGGTTTAACCAGGCTCCATCCAGGCCACTCTGCTCAGATACAGGTCAGGGGGTAATCCTTTATTCTGCTATCGTTGCTCATGATGGCCATTTTTTCGGCAATGGCCTGGGCAACCAGCATTCGGTCGAACGGATCACGATGATGGAACGGAAGGGTTTCCAAGGTTGTGCAGTGAGCCACACCGATAGGCAGCCAGTGAATATTGTTGGTGCTCAACTCTTGTTGAACACTATTCAACCAATTGTCCGCCATTTCCAGCTTTCCTAAACTTATCTTGATCGTCATCTCCCATAGACTGGCAATACTAAAAAAAAGCTGGTTATCCAGATCCAGAAAATTCTCCCGCATCTCAGCCGTCAACCTGGCATCGTCTGACATCAGCCACAGCAGCACATGGGTATCCAGCAGTATTTTCATTCCGCGTAGTCAGCCAGATCATCCAGGGGTGCATCAAAATCATCTGAAATTTTGATCACCACTCCCTTTAAGCCGCCAATCCGCCGTTGTTTTTTTACGCTCTGAAGCACCTCCAAACGAACCAGTGGCTGGCTATTTCTGGCGATGATCACCTCCTCCCCATCCAGCGCCTCCTGGATCAATTTCGAGAGTTGGGTTTTAGCCTCGTGTATGTTGACTTGATGCATAGCTAGCCCTTCTGGTCATTTGATGACTAAGGTAGTTAGCTAAGCATGAAAAGTCAATCTACACGGTCGTAACGCCTATGAACAATCAAGGTAACTATTCAGCCTCCGTAGGAGCTACCCGTGGCTGCGATTAGCGACGATAGTCGCTTTGTGTGAAGATGCCGAAAAGGCTTGCCGCCTTTGGTCGCAGCCATGGGCAGCTCCTACGATGGCATTTTCAGTGTGAAGACATGGGCATGACAAAAGGAGCTGAATAGCCATGTAGCCCGGATGGAGCCTGCGTAATCCGGGAAAGTCAGAACCACATCATTCCCTGGATTTCATTGCATTCCATCCAGGCTACAGGTAGTTGAAGAGGGAGAGGCCCTGGACCTTGGAGAAGGATTGTTGCGCCGCCTGTAAGGCCAACAACTGTTGTTGAAAACGGCTGACCGCTTCGAGGTAATCGAGGTCTTCCACCTCGGACTGGGCGGTCTGCATGGTCAGCAGAAAGTCCGCATTCACGTTGTTCTGCTGATCGATGGTGTTCAAGCGGGCCCCAGTGCTGACCCGATAATCCAACACATGCTGTTGCGCCAGATGGATATCGTCCAGGTAGGCTGAATCGGGGGCATCGGCCTCCAATCCGCTAATCACCTGGTGGATGGTCTCGAAGATGTTGCGCTTTTCCCCTGGAGTGGCGCCGGTTGCGATCTCCACATTCATGAAGACATCGAATCCGTTGTCCCGATCCTGCACCTGCCGGGTAGCGGAGATCCGCAGCTGGCGTGAGCCCATGTCGCCACTGTAGCTGTAGGTGCCCTCCACCGGATTGGCGAAGGGCGGTGAGTCCGCATCAAAACCGGCGAAGATGTACTCGCCATTGCTGTCCTTGGTGTTCGCCAGGGCCAGCATTTCGTCATTCAGCTGCCGCAGTTCCATGGCGATGGCATTGCGGTCCGAGGCACTGTTGGTGTCGTTCTGACCCTGGATCGCCAGTTCGAGAATCCGGGGCATGAGATCACCGACACCCTTCAGCGTAGTCTCCTCCAGCTCCACACGAGCCTTCGCCCGGTCGCTGTTGGCCTGGTACTGCTCCACCTGGCTGATGGTGCTGCGCAGATCGAGCAGATAGGCCGCAGCCGCCGGATCATCCTTGGGCGACATGATCCGCTTGCCGGTTGCCAGCTGCAGCTCAGTCTTGCTCAGCTTGGCCTGCTGCTCCAGCATCCCCATGATGCCCCGGTCAAATATCATGCCTGTTGAAATTCTATCCATTGCGCTTACCTCACGGCTGCAAGCAGGGTGTCGAACAGGGTGTTGGCGACGCTGATCATCTGCGCCGAGGCCTGGTAGGCCTGCTGGAACTGGATCAGTTTGGCGGCCTCCTCATCCAGATTGACCCCGGAGACCGCGCTCAGGGCGGCCTTGGAACGCTCCAGCAGACCCTCCTGAGCGGCCAGATTGACCTCCGCATGGTGGGTCTTGGCACCGATATCCGCAACCATCTGCGAGTAGGTCTCGCCGAAAGTGGCATTGCCCCCCAACAGGTGATCGAGTCCCTGCAGATCAGCCAGACTCAGGGCATTGCGGTTATCGCTGCTGCCATTGGTATTGTTATCGATTATGAAACTATCGCCGTCCTGTGGAATGCCTGAGATGGTAAAACTCATCTCGCCAAATGCATCAATCTGGAAGGTCTTACCCGCACTCTCCGTCGCGGGATCATAGAGAAGATAAGTAGGTGTAGCAGGACCGTTATTCAGAGTATATCCGGGATTCCCTGCACCATCCACATCGCTGGAAAAAGTCAGACCCATGGCTGGGGCCAACGGCAGACCATTGGAGTTGGCTACCGCAGGGAGACTGATCACTGCATTTCCCGTGTTCGTTGGATTGCCGTTCACATCCGTGGCCGGCTGGCTCTGTAGCGGTCCAGCTGCTGCCAGTCTTCTGACATCGTTGACCAGCAGACTGAGGCTCTCGGCACCATTCCGGGTCGGTTGAATGAGAAACCTATCACCCGCCACGGCGCCGGTCGCATCAATGACGATGGACAAGCCATCCACCACTGTAGTCCCCGGCGAGAGCACGCTGGTGGTTTGATCCGAGAGGCTTGTCAGATGAAAATCTGTTCCGTCATAGCTGAGCTCGTAGTCACTACCGGTCAGGTTACCGATTGAGTCGTAGCTGACGCTGATGGAACTGCCATTACCGCCAGGCTCAAGGACCTGGATTGAGCCGGTCGAAAAGAGGTTTGTCCCCCGAATACCATCCAGATCCAGGCCCAACCCATGCTGATCGTTCAATTCGGTGGCCATACCCAGGGCAATCAGGCCTACGCGGTTTTGCGCGGGATCGAGTATCTGATCGCGGAATCTCAGCAGACCGCCAATCTGACCACCGGAGAGTTGATCAGTTATGGTCTGGGTGCCAAAGGGATAATTGAAGGCTACTTCTCGCCGAGTTGGGTCCAGACTTGAGGGCATGGTGCTCAATGTAGCTGCATCGGTGGCCATCACCAGGGCCTGGCCTTTGCCGATGAAGACATTCAATGCGCCGTCACTCTGCTCGAGCACCTGAATATCCACCAGCTTGGAGAGATCATTGATCAGTTGGTCGCGTTGATCCAAAAGATCATTCGGCATGACGCTGTCTGAGGCTCCGTAGGCCGCCGCCACATCGGCGTTGAGATCCGCGATACTCTGAGCAATCCGGTTGATCTCGCTGGCGGTAAAATCGATCTGATCATTGAGGTGATCCCGCGAGCGATTGAATTCACCATCGATGTACTGAAAGCGATCCACCAGGGTCTGTGCCTCCGCCAACATCACCTGTCTTGCCGCTGTCGAAGCCGGATCGTCGGCCAATCCCTGCACCGCATTAAAGAAACCCTCCATCACGGGTTGCAGGCCTGAATCCGGGTCGGCCAACAGATCGTCCAAGCGGCGTGCCCCACTGAAATAGGCATCGAGCTCCGCTGTCACCGACTGGCTGGAGCGCATCTGATTCGCAATGAAGTTATCATATTGCCGGCGGATCTGCGCCGTCTCCACGCCTTTGCCGATGAAGTGCGAACCCATGAGAGAGGGCTCCCGCGCGGCAAAATCCACCCGCTGACGGCTGTAGCCTTCAGTATTCACATTGGCGATATTATGGCCGGTGGTATCCAACGCCTGCCGGTTCGCCAACAGGGCCGAAACGCCGATTGAGAGAATGCCGCTCATTTCAGTTACCTGTTTTTAATTCATCTAATTATTTATCACCACGAAGCGCACGAAGGACATCCGATAACTCTTCGTGACAACTCATCAAATTCCAACTTCGTGTTCTTCGTGCGCTTCGTGGTGAAACCATTGCCCTTTAACTATATCGCTCGCTTCGCATCACCCTTGAGTTGCTGCAGGGCAGCTTGCATCTCCGGCCCCTGCATCACGCGCAGAATCTTCTGCGCGTATTGGGGGTCGGTGGCATAGCCGGCCTGTTGCAAAGCGCTGAAATAGGCCTGGCTGTCATGGGTATTCGCCAGGGCCTGCGCATAACGGGGGCTACCCTTGAGAAAGGCCACATAGTCCTGAAAACTCTCCTCATAGGAGCCATAGGCACGGAAGGCCTCACGTCGGCGCACCGCCACACCCGTCTCGTACTCCAGGGTTTCCCGTCTTACCCGTTCACCCGTCCAGCGCTGATCCGCCTTGATGCCAAACAGATTGTGGCTGCTGCGGTCACCGGCTGCCGGCATCACATGACCGCCCCAGCCGGTCTCCAATGCGGCCTGGGCCAGCAGGGCCTCCGCGGGCAACCCGATACTGGCCGCGGCCCGCTCCGCTGAGGACCAGAGTGACTCGACAAACTGTTGGGGTGATTCAATGGATTGCGAAGACTGCCCGGTTATGGCTTCAGGCCTTTCAGGTGCCTCTGGATTCTGTTTCGCTTGTATCGGCAGATAACGGACCGCGGGTATTACCGGGCGCTCACGATAGCCTTCCAGGCCTGAGAGCGGCTTTTCTGACGGCTCTTCCGGTTGTCCCAGCTGCCGCCTGAGCATCGCGCCTATCCCCATGCCGCCGCTCTCCGAGAGATTCAGGGAGATCTGCTGGTCATACATCTCCTGATAGAAGCGGCTGCGGTCACTGTCGAAGACGCCACCACCGAGGCTGGCCTGGCGCATCGACTTGACCATCATCTGCACAAACAGCGATTCAAACTGTTTGGCCACCTTTTCCAACGAGCCGGCCTGATCCTGACGCGCCTGATATTTCAGCGCGGCAATGCCCTGGAAGTCTGTATAAACGCTGGTGGGATAGGTGCTCATTAGATCACCAGCAACTCAGCCCGCAGTGCGCCTGCCGCTTTCAAGGCCTCCAGGATGGCCACCAGATCACTGGGGGTCGCGCCCACCTCGTTGACCGCCCGCACCACCTCATCCAGAGAAACCCCCGGATCGAACAGAAACATGCTTTTGTTACCTTCCGCGACGGTCACCTCGCTCTGGGGAACCACTGCGGTCTGGCCTCTTCTCGCGAATGGCCCGGGTTGGGAGACCGCGGGACTTTCGCTGATGCTCACCACCAGGCTGCCGTGGGAAACCGCGGCAGGATAGACCCGCACCTGATTGTTGATCACCACCGTGCCGGTGCGTGAGTTGATGATCACCTTTGCCGAGGCCGTGCCCGGCTTGACCTCCAGTTCCTCCAGCATGGCGATGAAGGTCACCTTCTGACCCGGATCGATGGGGGCATTGACCTGGATGGAGATGGCATCCAGCGCCTTGGCGGTAGCCGGGCCGATGGTCAGGTTGATCGACTCCGCCACCCGCATGGCGGTGGTGAAATCACCTTCATACAGATTCAAGGTCACCTGATGACCCTGGTTGAAATGATTGGACACCTCCCGCTCGACCGTCGCCCCATTGGGGATACGCCCGACGCTGGGGATATTGACCGTGATCTTGGAGCCATCCTGCCCCGCGGCACTCAGTCCGCCCACCACCAGGTTCCCCTGGGCCAGGGCGTAGTTCCTGCCATCCGCGCCTTTCAATGGCGTCATCAGTAGGGTGCCGCCCCGCAGGCTCTTGGCATTACCCATGGAGGAGACCGTGACATCGATCCTCTGTCCCAACTTGCTGAAGGGCGGGAGTTCACTATGCACGATGACCGCGGCGACATTTTTCGGTTTGATCTTGGTGCCAGGAGGGATCTGTACCCCAAACTGAATCAGCATGTTCTTCAGGCTGTTCAGGGTGTAGGGTGAATCGGTATCCTTGTCGCCGGTACCATTCAGTCCAACCACCAGGCCATATCCCATCAACTGGTTGCTGCGCACCCCCTGGATGGAGGCAAGATCCTTGATCCGCTCAGCCGCCACTGGAAACGAGAGCTGCCAAGCGGCGAGTGTCAGCAGTAGGAGGCCGGTCAGTTTGTCTATGGTGGGTCGCTGCATGATCGGATGCCTCAAAAGGGAAAGAACACGCTGGTGAAGAATCTGGACAGCCATCCCTGAGAATTAGCGTCCGCCAGCATACCCTCGCCAACATAGGAGATAGTCGGATCGGCGATGCGGGTCGATTCCACGGTATTCAGCGGGGTGATGTCCTGGGGCCGGACGATGCCGGAGAGACGAATATATTCGTTACCCTGATTGATGCCAATGCGTTTCTCGCCCCGCACAAACAGGTTACGATTTGGCAACACCTCGATCACCGTTACCGTAATGTTGCCGCTCAGGGCGTTGCTCTGAGAGGAGTTGCCCTCGCCACTGAAATCGTTGCTGGACTCCAGCTCGAATTCCAGGGTGTTATCCTTGTTGCTGGCCAATGGGATGAGACCAGAGGCATTGAACTGGGGAAAAGAACCGAGAATCGTTGGACTACCGATGCTGTTGCTGTTGGTACTCTTGGCGGCACTTTTCGCCGATTTGTTGGCGGAGGTATTCTCCACCAGGTCTATCGTGAGCAGGTCTCCCACCCGGTGGGCTCGGTTATCCTCGAACCAGGAGATCTCGTGTCCCGCCTGATAGATCGAGCCATTACCCTCGGGCGCCGCGGGCAGTGTAACCGGACGGGCCGGCGCATAGCTGATATCCCGTACCGGCTCGCTTTGACAACCGGCCAGCAGTAACACCAATAGAAACGATAGAAAAAGGTTAGCGCCGATTTTCATGATCTTTTGCTAGTACTCCGTCAAGGTCGTATTGATGGATTCAGCGTTACTGTGGTGTTTCGCAACAAGACACAGCACGCAGGCAATGGCCTGAGTCCTTGTCAAGTGCTGTAACGCAGTGGCGGAACACCACAGTAGCGCCCGAAGGGTTGATCTGTCAGCG
>CBDVCD010000011.1:0-32634 GCA_965372385.1 uncultured Gammaproteobacteria bacterium
GTGAGGGAGACAAATTTCCCTGCCTTGATTATTTCACTGGGCATGGCTAACTTGAACGGGGGACCTTGGAAATCCTAGGCCCCTGTATGGAAGAATAAATTTAGGAGCGCATGCCTCTACGGACATTTTGAATAGCACGCAATTGGGCAACGGCTTCAACCAGTTCTGCCTGAGCCCTTGCATACTCAAAATCTGCTGTTTTGTTGGAAATAGCCTCTTCAGCTCGACGTTTGGCATCTACTGCGGCCGCTTCATCGAGATCGGCGGCCCGCAGTGCGGTATCCGCTAATATGGTAATCACATGGGGCTGTACCTCAAGGATTCCGCCGGAAACAAAGAAGTGCTGCATCTCTTTGCCGCTGCCAATCTCGACTCGGACCTCTCCGGGCTTCAAGCGGGTTACCATGGGTGTATGACGGGGAGCTATACCCACCTCACCCATGGCAGCTGGAGCATAGACCATCTCCGCGCTGCCGCTAAAGATTTCACCCTCTGCGCTTACAATATCAACATGAATTGTCATTGCCATGGTTTATTCTCCCGTCTGAAACTCAGACGTCTCCACCACGTTCCCCGGCCTCTTCGATATGCCCTACCATGTAGAATGCCTGCTCGGGCAGATGGTCATATTCACCATTTATAATGGCCTTGAAACCTGAAATGGTGTCTTTCAGACTGACATACTTTCCTGGTGACCCGGTGAAAACCTCCGCCACAAAGAAGGGTTGAGAGAGAAAGCGCTGCAACTTTCGGGCACGCTGCACAGTCAATTTGTCCTCTTCAGACAACTCATCCATACCCAGAATCGCAATGATGTCTTTCAGCTCTTTATAACGCTGCAAGGTACCCTGCACTGCACGTGCCGTGTCATAGTGTTCCTGGCCGATAATGTTTGGATCGAGAATTCGCGAAGTGGAATCGAGGGGATCCACCGCCGGGTAGATGCCCAGTTCCGCAACCTGTCTTGAGAGCACCAGGGTTGCATCCAGATGGGCGAAGGTTGTGGCGGGGGAGGGATCGGTCAAATCATCCGCCGGCACATAAACCGCCTGAAACGAAGAGATAGAACCGGTCTTAGTGGAGGTGATGCGCTCCTGCAGGACGCCCATCTCTTCAGCCAGCGTCGGCTGGTAACCCACTGCTGAAGGCATGCGGCCGAGCAGCGCGGAGACCTCGGTTCCCGCCAGGGTGTAACGGTAGATGTTGTCGACGAACAACAACACGTCACGGCCCTCGTCGCGGAAGTTCTCAGCGATGGTCAAGCCGGTCAGGGCCACACGCAGGCGGTTGCCCGGGGGCTCATTCATCTGGCCATAGACCAGGGCCACCTTGTCGAGTACGCCACCCTCCTGCATCTCGTAGTAGAAGTCGTTACCCTCGCGGGTACGCTCACCGACGCCGGCAAATACTGAGAAGCCGGAGTGCTCTACCGCGATGTTACGTATCAACTCCATCAAGGTAACGGTTTTACCTACCCCAGCACCCCCAAACAGGCCGACCTTACCCCCTTTGACGATGGGCATGATCAGATCGATAACCTTGATGCCGGTCTCGAGGATCTCAGTGGTCGCAGCCTGCTCTTCAAGTTTGGGCGGCGAACGATGAATCGGCATGCGGGTATCACATTTGACTTCACCTGCCTCATCCACCGGATTACCCAACACATCCATGATGCGTCCCAGGGTTCCCTGCCCAACAGGCACAGTGATCGGAGTACCTGTGTTCACTACTTCAACGCCGCGTTTCAAGCCATCTGTCGAACCCATAGCGATGGTTCGAACTACGCCATCGCCCAACTGCTGCTGAACTTCCAGGGTGAGGTTGGCATCTTTGATATTGAGAGCGTCAAAGACCTTCGGCAAATGGCCGGTTGGGAACTGCACATCCACCACGGCGCCGATGATTTCTATCACTTTGCCCGAACTCATTTCTGGTTCCTCTCGCCGCACCAAGCGACTCACTAAATGTTAAAAACTAGATTCTGACCTGGACGGCTAAACCGCCGCTGCCCCACTGACGATCTCTGAGATCTCCTGGGTAATCGCAGCCTGACGCGCCTTGTTGTAGATAAGCTGTAGCTCGCTGATCAGATCACCCGCATTGTCCGTCGCCGCTTTCATGGCGACCATTCGGGCTGACTGTTCACATGCACCATTTTCCACCACGGCCTGATAGACCAGAGACTCGACATAGCGGCTCAACAAGTTATAGAGCACATCCTTTGAATCGGGTTCATAGATATAATCCCAATGATGCCGAAGCTCGGTGTCGAGTTCCGATGTGATGGGGATCAGCTTCTCAATGGTTGGGTTCTGAGTCATGGTATTCTCGAACACATTGTAAGCGATGTAGATGCTGTCTATTTCACCCGCTTCGTAGGCATCCAGCATGACCTTCACTGTACCGATAAGGTCTTCGATATGTGGAGTATCACCCATCTGACTTGCCTGACTCATCAGGTTCCCACCAAACCGCCCAAAGAAACCCAAAGCCTTGTTCCCGATCGTGCAGAAGCTGACATCCACACCCTCATCCTTCTTTTCTTTCAGTTCCTTGAACAGTTTACGGAACAGGTTGTTGTTCAATCCACCACACAGGCCTCGATCCGAGGAGATGACGATATAACCAATCCGTTTGATCTCCTCCCGCTCCACCATGAAACTGTGGCGATACTCGGGGTGGGCATGATAGAGATGGCCAATGACGTTACGCATCTTTTCCGCGTAAGGCCGGGTCTCAACCATACGACTCTGGGCCTTACGCATCTTGGAGGCTGCCACCATCTCCATCGCGCTGGTAATCTTACGCGTGTTTTTGATACTGGCGATCTGGGTGCGTATCTCTTTTGCGCCTGCCATAACTTTCTAAACCCTATCTTTGGATGTCAGAGAACTTCCGAATTACCAGGTGTGGTTGGCCTTGAAGTCCTTCAGGGCATCATGCAGGGACTGCTCAATGTCTGGATTGTAATCCGCCGTCTCATTGATCTGATCCATCAATGATTTTTGACTGCTGTTCATATAACCATGCAGAGCAGATTCGAAATCAACAATCTTCTTCACATCCACATCATCCAGATAACCTTCATTCGCCGCAAACAGAGAGACCGCCATTTCGGCAATGCTCATTGGCGAATACTGAGCCTGTTTCATGAGCTCGGTAACGCGCTCACCACGCTCAAGCTGTGCCCTGGTCGTCTCGTCAAGATCGGAAGCGAACTGGGAGAATGCGGCCAGCTCACGATATTGAGCGAGTGTCAGACGCACACCACCACCGAGTTTCTTGATGATCTTGGTCTGCGCGGCGCCACCCACACGGGATACCGAAAGTCCGGCATTGATGGCGGGGCGTATACCCGAGTTGAACAGATCCGCCTCAAGGAAGATCTGACCATCGGTAATGGATATTACGTTTGTTGGTACGAAGGCTGACACGTCACCGGCCTGGGTCTCGATGATCGGCAGTGCAGTCAATGAACCGGTCTTACCTTTGACCTTGCCACCCGTGGCCTTTTCAACATAGGCCTCGTTTACCCGGGAAGCACGCTCCAGCAGACGTGAGTGCAGGTAGAAGACATCACCCGGGTAGGCCTCACGGCCCGGTGGACGACGTAACAGCAAGGATACCTGGCGGTAGGCCCATGCCTGCTTGGTCAAATCATCAAACACGATGAAGGCGTCTTCACCTTTATCCCTGAAATACTCGCCCATGCTGCTGCCGGCGTAGGGGGCCAGGAACTGCATGGCAGCGGAATCGGCCGCGGGAGCCGCGACGATGATGGTGTGCTCCATCGCATCATGCTCTTCGAGCTTACGCACCACCTGGGCAATGGTCGAGTTCTTTTGGCCGATTGCAACATAGATGCACTTGATGCCCGTGCCCTTCTGGTTGATGATCGCATCAATCGCCACCGCCGATTTACCGGTCTGGCGATCGCCAATGATCAATTCACGCTGGCCACGACCAATCGGCACCATGGCGTCGATGGACTTGATACCCGTCTGCACCGGCTGACTGACCGATTTTCGCTCGATAACACCCGGGGCGACCTTTTCGATGGTGGCGGTGCCACTTGCTTTAATCGCACCCTTGCCATCCACTGGATTGCCCAGGGCGTCGACCACTCTTCCCAGCAGTCCTACGCCTACAGGAACCTCCAACACACGGCCGGTGCACTTCACCGAATCACCTTCGGTGAGATGTTTGAATTCTCCCAGCAACACCGCACCTACAGAGTCGCGCTCCAGGTTCAGCGCCAGACCATAGGTGTTACCAGGAAATTCCAGCATCTCGTAAGACATAGCATCTTCGAGACCATGAATACGGGCAATGCCGTCGGTAAGGCTGATGATCGTGCCTTCGTTGCGGGCCTCGGTCTTGAGATCGAATTTCTCGATCTTACTTTTGATCAGTTCGCTGATCTCGGATGGATTGAGTTGCATGTTGGCTTCTCGCTTAGATTCCCAATTCGTTCGCCAGTTGCTGCAGTTGACCTCGGACGGATCCGTCGATCACCGTATCGCCTGCGCGGATGATGATGCCACCGATAAGATCGGGATCCTTTTCACTGGAGATAGTAATGTCACGTCCCAGCTTCTCTTTCAAGGCATCGGCAATTTGTTTTTCCTGTGCCGGCTTGAGTGCATAAGCGCTAATGACCTGAACATTCAGTTTGCGGTCTTTTTCCGCTTTCAGCGCCTTGAACAGCTCGGTCATCTCAGGAAGGAGTGACAAACGGCCGTTTTGCACCAGCAGCTTGACCAGATTTGCCCCTTCGTCAGTGAGATGATCACCACCAATCTCCAGCATCAGGCCGGTTAAATCTTCACGGTCGAATAGCGGATTGGCGACGATGTCGCTCATGGTTGGATCGACCACTACAGCGGCCAGCAATTCCAGCATCTCGGACCAGAGGTCTAATTTACCGGTCTCTTCAGCCCGGGTAAAAATCGCCTCCGCATAGGGGCGGGCGATTGTTGTTGCGTCTCCTGCCATATGCTTTAAATCTCTTGCGCCAATGCTTCGACGATATCCTTATGCGCCTCGGCGTTAATCTCTTTCCTAAGGATCTTTTCGGCACCTGCAATTGCCAGCTCGCCAACCTTCTCCCGAAGATGCTCACGGGCGCGATTCATCTCCTGTACTATCTCCGCCTGAGCGGCAGTCAGGAGCCGCTCTCCTTCATCCCGTGCATTGTTCTTTGCTTCATCCACGATCTCGGCCGCACGTTTCTGCGCCTGAGAGACAATCTCAGCCGCTTGCGCCTTCGTCTCGTGTAACACACCCTTGGCCCGCTCCTTGGCGAGCACCTGTTCATGCTGGCCACGCTCGGCAGCCGCCAGACCGGCTGCGATCTCCTTCTTGCGGGTCTCCAGTGCATCCATGATCGGAGTCCAGACAAATTTCGTCGTGAACCACACGAACACCATAAAGGAGAGCAGCTGAGCAATCAAAGTCGCATTGATGTTCATTCTGGAATTACCTCCCGTTGCACGAGATGATAGTCGGTTCGCTCATCTGTCACGCCTAGCCGGCGACAGCGAACAGAATATACATGGCCAAACCGACCGCGATCATGGGCACTGCGTCAACCAGACCCATGACGATGAAGAACTGGGTGCGCAGCATGGGGATGAGTTCAGGCTGGCGCGCGGCGCCTTCCAGAAAGCGGCCACCCAATACGCCGATACCGACCGCGGCGCCCAGAGCGCCCAGACCCATCATGATTGCGCCGGCAATGTACAGCAGTGCTTGTTCCATTAGTGGTCTCCCGTTTAATGAACTATGGAAAGTTTAAAATTGAATCAGTGTTCTTGATGCGCCATATCCAGGTAGACGATGGTCAGGGTCATGAAGATGAATGCCTGCAACGTAATGATCAGGATATGGAATATCGCCCAACCCAGCTGTAACACACCACCAAACAGCCCCAACACAAGTCCGCCGTTATACATGATGGCGATGAGGATAAAAATCATCTCACCGGCGTACATGTTACCGAAAAGACGTAGGGAAAGAGAGATGGGTTTGGCAACCAGGCTGACGAACTCGAGCAAGAAGTTGATCGGGATAAAGATGGCGATGATCAGCGGATTCTTCGCGGCGAAGGGCTGCAGGGTCAACTCACCCACGAATCCGCCCACACCCTTGATCTTGATGCTGTAGTAGAGGACCAGAATGAAAACACCGATGGCCATGCCAAAGGTACCATTCGGATCGGTAGAGGGCACCATCTTCATGAAGTGTATACCCAACAGTTTCGATAACTCTGGGATCACATCAATAGGAACCAGATCCATCAGATTCTGCAGAAAGACCCAGACAAAGACCGTCAGGGCCAAGGGTGCCACGAGCGAATTCTTGGCTGAGAAAGAACCACGAACACTGGAATCGATGAATTCCACGACCCATTCCACAAAGTTCTGCAGACCGGCCGGAACACCCGTTGTTGCCTGCTTTCCTGCCTTCCTGAAGAGAAAGAGGAAAGCCACGCCCAGCGCGATCGACCAGAACATGGTATCCACGTTAAGGGCCCAGAAGCCCATGGCCTTGGCTTCTAGTGCATCGTGGGCAAAGCGCCAGGTGCCGTCAAATTCACCAAAGGTAAGGTTGGTCAGGTGGTGCTTGATATACTCGTTAGAGGTCAGGGTATCGGCAGCCATTTCTTGTTAGTACCTTGTCTTCAGTCGATCTTCAGAAAACATCACGATTACTGGAACCACCACCTGTATGAGCAGGTAAGTTCCTAGCAGTACGCCGACACTCACGTCAGGCAGGGTGTCAAATGCCAACGCAAATAATACACCTGTCAGTAGAAGCCTGTGCATCTCTGCTCCCTTCATCCGGACAAGCACCTCGGCTGGGTTTTGCGCCCGGTAAGTGACAAAGATTTTCCGTGCCGCCAAGCCGTTGACCGACGCCGTAATCAGCCCGCCAATCAGACCGGACAAGGCAAACTGTCGATCATAAAACAGCAGCCCAAGCGCAATGACAAAAGTGGCCACGAACTGGCCCAATATGACATGGCGGATCTGGCTGTTTCCGGCAATCTGCATCAGGTTTACCGGCACCCCAATAGGCTCTTACCCGCAAGGTGATAGGAGTATAAGGGCTAAGGTATTTAAGGTCAAAGGATGGGGAAATAAAATTTTATAGTAACGATTCAGCAGCCCCTGTAATAAGAAGCTGCTGAATCGTTACTTTATATCTCAATGTCATGATCACTTTATGTGATCCAGGATTCCTTCCAGTTCATCCAAGCTGTTATAGCTGATGACCAGCTTACCTTTACCCTTGGTGGTCTGCTGCAGATTGACCTTGGCCCCAAGCCGATCAGTCAAATCATTTAGCAGGCGGCGGATATCCGGGTCCTCATCGATGCTGGCTTTAGGCTTGGGTGGATTCTCCTCCTGGCCCTGCAACCGCCGCACCAGTCGCTCGGTCTCCCGCACGGAGAGCCCCTGAGAGACAACCTTGGCGGCGGCCTCGCTCTGTTTCTCACCCTTCAGGCCGAGCAGCGACCGGGCATGCCCCATCTCCAGCCGACCGGTCTCTACCAGGCGTTTCACGTCCTCGTTGAGCTCCAGTAAGCGCAACAGATTGGTCACCGTGGTGCGGGATTTACCCACCGCCTTGGCGACGGCCTGATGGGTCAGCTCGAATTCGAGCAGCAGCCGGCTGAGGGCGTTGGCCTCTTCCAGGGGGTTGAGGTTTTCCCGTTGGATATTCTCGATCAGTCCCATGGCCATGGCGGCCTCTTCGGTCACATCCTTGATGACTACCGGAATCTCATCCAGGCCCGCCTGCTGACAGGCTCGCCAACGGCGTTCACCGGCGATCAGTTCATAGCGGTCATTTTCCACCGGCCTCACCACGATAGGCTGGATTACACCCTGGGCGGCGATGGAGTCGGCCAGCTCCCGCAGACTGTCGGGGTCAAACTCTCTGCGCGCCTGATAGCGCCCTCGCTGGATCAGGTCCACGGGTAGCCGGTTCAGATTGGTGTGGTCTCTGGTTATTGCTTCTGCCGCTGCTTTGACCTCAGTATTGATGCCACCAAGCAGGGCATCCAGCCCCCTGCCCAGGCCACGTTTTTTCGCCGCCATCTTTTTGCTCTACCGTTATGCCTGTTTCAGTTCAGAATTTCGAATGCGGTGCCTGCGCATCAGCTCACTGGCCAGCGCCAGATAGGAAGTTGCTCCGCGGGAGAATTTATCATACAGCAAAATAGGTTTGCCATGACTTGGGGCCTCTGCCACCCTGACGTTACGTGGGATGATGGTGTTGAACACCGCATCATTGAAATGAGAGATCAACTGGCTGGAAACATCGATCGACAGATTGTTGCGGGGATCGTGCATGGTGCGCAGAAAGCCCTCGATGATCAGACCAGGGTTGAGATGGGCCTGCACCTGACTCACGGTATTCATCAAGGCGGTTAGACCCTCCAGGGCATAATATTCGGTCTGGATCGGAATCAACACACCGTCCGCTGCGACCAGGGCGTTCAGGGTCAGCATGTTGAGGGAGGGCGGGCAGTCCACCATGATGTAGTCATACTCTGACTTGACCGTTGCCAAGGCCTGACGCAGACGCTTCTCCCGCCTATCGGCGTTCATCAGCCCCACCTCCGCGGCGGTCAGGTCCGCATTGGCGGGCAGCACATCAAAACCGGCTTCCGGCGCCTTGATCACGGCTTCCATCAGTTGACAGTCACCCAGCAATACATCGCAGCTCGAATGCTGAAGATTGTATTTGTCCACTCCAGCACCCATGCTGGCGTTTCCCTGGGGGTCGAGATCAACCATCAAGATCTTTTTTTTCATGGCAGCCAGGGATGCAGCCAGATTCACCGTTGTGGTGGTCTTGCCCACACCACCCTTTTGGTTAGCGATTGATATGATACGACCCATGATGGTTTTCACTGAATGAGTTAAACGGCTCTCAATAATAGCTGCAGCCACCGCAGAGTGGTACCGCCTCGCGCCAGAAGATATGACAAAAGTATCAATATACCCATCACGGATAGGTTTTCCCGAGGAAGGGTGCGTCATCCTTGTTCCGTGGCAAGGCGCGATGACGCGTAATAGCCAGTCTATTGCAAGGAATCGCAACGCCGCCATGGGGCGAGGAGGGCGCGCAATTTCCGGGGAAACCTATCCGTGCTGGGTTATAGTTACCTACGGCAAGCTCACTCTCTCTGGGTGATGATAATCAAGTGCCTTTCACCAGCCGTGAACGGGACCTCCAGGGGAATGACCATCGACTGACAGTTTGCCGGCAAATCCTCGATCTCCTGTCGCGGTACTCCACCTTTCATCGCCAGCAACAGGGTATTGTGGTCCCGTAGCTTAGCGGTCAACTGCCACATCCTGGGCAGAGCAGTAAAGGCCCTGGAGATCAGCACATCGAAAGGCCGCTCCACCTCGAGTTCTTCCAGCCGGCCATGCACGGGTTCCACGTTCCGCAACTTCAGTTCCAACACTGCCTGGCGCACGAAACGGATCTTCTTGCTGTTACTGTCGAGCAGTATGAATTGACTGTGCGGCAACATCAGCGCCAGGGGAATGCCGGGCAGCCCCGGGCCGGTGCCCATATCCAGGATATGCGTGCCCTGCAGATAGGGTAGTACCGACAGACTGTCGATCAGATGGCGCTCCACCATCTCCAGGGGATCCCGCACTGCGGTCAGATTGTAGGCCTGATTCCACTTTAGCAACAGGGCAAGGAATTGTAGTAACTGCTTACTTACATACGGTGAAGGTGGCAGACCAAGTCCGCGGAAACCTGCCTCCAGTCTTACGCTCCAGGCCGGATCGGAAGGTCTTGCTGTCATCAACCTAGAATCCTCAGTTGAACACCGTGAAGGGTGCGCTTGTGGTGGTGCAGGGCAAGGCACAACGACGCGGAATAGTTGTTCTATTGCAAGGAGTTGTAACGCAGTCATGCGCAGCCACAAGCGTGTCATTCGCGGTGTAGCGTTGCTCACCCAATAGGTGAAACCCTTCAATGCTGATAAAGCTTATGTTTTCAAAACAATTAGTGCAGTACATAGCGGTCAACTGAGGAATCTAGGTTCAAGCTGACCGCTTCTTCAGATAGATCAGCAGCAGAGAGATGGCCGCCGGTGTCACGCCGGGAATCCGCCCCGCCTGACCCAGGGTCTCGGGCCGCTGACGCTGAAACTTCTCCTTCACTTCCGCCGAGAGCCCTCGCACCTTCGCGTAATCGAAATCCACCGGCAACACCACCGCCTCATTGGCCCGCTGGCGCTCGATCTCGTCCTGTTGCCGGTCGATATAGCCGGCATATTTTGCCTGTACTTCGAGCTGTTCGATCACCTGGGAATCGCTCACCCCAGGTCCTAGTTTCTCTAGCTGCAGCAGATTCCGATAACTGACATTAGGCCGGGCCAGTAGATTCAGGGCCCGTACCTCGCGGCTCAATTCACCGCCCAGCAGCCTCTGCGCGTCGGCCTGATCCAACTCAGCGGGACGCACCCAGATCTGCCGCAGGCGTTGTTGCTCCTGCTCGATGGCCTGCCTTTTCCGGGAGAAGACCACCCACCGCTCATGGTCCACCAGTCCCAGTTCCCGGCCCTTTTCAGTAAGACGCAGGTCTGCGTTGTCCTCTCGCAACAGCAGGCGATATTCCGCCCGACTGGTAAACATGCGATAGGGTTCGATGGTACCGCGGGTAATCAGGTCATCCACCATCACCCCCAGATAGGCCTCATCCCGGCGCGGGCACCAGGACTCCTGGTCGCGACACAAACGCGCCGCGTTCAGACCCGCAAGCAACCCCTGGGCCGCCGCCTCCTCATAGCCGGTGGTGCCATTGATCTGCCCGGCGAAGAAGAGACCTTGCAGATGCTTGGTCTCCAGCGAGGCCTTCAGATCCCGAGGATCGAAGAAATCATACTCGATGGCGTAACCTGGTCGGGTGATATGGACATGCTCGAGACCCCGCATGGAGCGGACCAGATCTAATTGCACGTCAAAGGGCAGACTGGTGGAGATACCATTGGGATAGACCTCATGGGTATCCAGCCCCTCCGGCTCGATGAAAACCTGATGGGAGCTCTTGTCCGCGAAGCGCACGATCTTGTCCTCGATGGAAGGACAGTAGCGCGGACCCACCCCTTCTATCACGCCGGTGTACATGGGGGAGCGGGACATGCCGCCACGGATGATCTCATGGGTCTGGGGGTTGGTATGGGTGATGTAGCAATTTACCTGGCGCGGGTGCTGCTCCGGTCTGCCGAGAAACGAGAACACCGGGGTGGGATCATCGCCGGGTTGGGCCTGCAGCTGGGAATAGTCGATACTGCGCCCGTCGATGCGGGGCGGGGTTCCTGTCTTCAGCCGTTCCACCCGGAAAGGCAGCTCACGCAGACGCTGGGAGAGGGCATTCGCCGGTGGGTCACCGGCCCGCCCCCCCGCATAGTTGGAGAGACCGATATGGATACGGCCCCCGAGAAAGGTGCCAACCGTCAGTACAACAGCCCGAGCAAGGAACTTGAGTCCCATCTGGGTGATAACCCCATTGACCCGCTCTCCCTCCACCAAGAGATCGTCTACCGCTTGCTGGAACAGATCGAGATTCGGCCGATTTTCCAAGGCGAACCTGATCGCCGCCTTGTAGCGCACCCGGTCGGCCTGGGCGCGGGTGGCCCGCACCGCAGGGCCCTTGCGCGAGTTCAGGATACGAAACTGAATCCCTGCCAGATCCGCCGCGTGGGCCATGATGCCAGCCAACGCATCCACCTCTTTCACCAGGTGACTCTTGCCGATACCGCCGATGGCCGGATTACAGCTCATCTGCCCCAGGGTCTCGATATTGTGGGTCAGCAACAGGGTGCGGGCGCCCGTGCGCGCACTGGCCAAGGCAGCTTCGGTACCTGCATGGCCGCCACCCACCACAATCACATCATAGGAATCGGCAGAAAACATTTTGCGCTAGGGTCAAGCTGCCACAACAAGGGCTGTCGAGGAATTCCATCTCCTGGTCAGACGGTTCCGGCGCAGAAAGCAACAGGCTTGATAGCGGTTATGCGCTAATCAACACATAGAGTTTGTCTTTCAGGTGCAGACGGCGCTTTTTCATCTCTTCGATGTGAAAATCAGAAACCGGTACATGGACCTCTTCCAGGTTACGAATATGGGAATCAAGCCAGTCATATTCGTCCATCAGATGGTGGAAGACTTCGCTGTTGGCGCGTAAATCGGCAATTGTTTGTGCATGTTCAGGAAACTCATGCAGCAGTTGATGGGATTCTCCCAGCATGGTTAGACTCCTCGGTGTCTCTGTTTTTAGTAATTTTATCGATAGCTTAAGCTACTTATCAATGTAAAAGTTAAGTTCCCTATTTACCAATACAAAAAGTGCTGAATATCCGACCCAACAGATCATCGGCGGTGAATTCTCCCGTGATCTCATTCAATGCCTGCTGAGCCAGACGCAAATCTTCCGCCAGCAGCTCTCCCGCGCTCAGTCGACTCAACACCTCCTTCCCCTGTTGCAGATGACCTAACGCCCGCTCCAGCGCATCAAGGTGGCGGCGTCTGGCAATGAATTCTCCCTCTAACGCACCACTATAACCCACACTCTCCTTGAGATGACGTTTCAGTAGATCAATACCGTCGCCGTTTTTCGCTGACAGTGAAACCTCAATACCCTCGGCAGTCTGACACAACCCTGTCTTTTTGCCACAGAGATCTATCTTGTTCCGTACCAGTGTCAGTGGTATCTGCTCCGGCAGTGTCGTCCGGTCCAGGGCCAGATGCCCGGGATCAGCCCGGTCATCGAAGACCCAGAGAATCCGATCCGCCTGGGCAATCTCCGATCTGGCACGGCGTATGCCTTCCAGTTCCACTGGATCCTCACTCTCCCGCAACCCCGCTGTATCGATGATATGGATAGGCATACCCTCGATCTGTATCCGTTGACGCAGCAGGTCACGGGTGGTGCCCGGGATCTCCGTCACGATGGCCGCATCCTCTCCAGCCAGGGCATTTAGCAGGCTGGATTTGCCCGCATTGGGACGGCCCGCGATGACCAGGGTCATGCCATCCCGCAACAGTCTCCCTGTATTGGCACTTCGCTGCACTGCCTCCAGTTCTTGGATGATACCAAGTAAGTTAGTACTAACTTTACCCTCGCTGAGGAAATCGATCTCCTCTTCCGGAAAATCGATGGCCGACTCCACATAGAGCCGCAGTTGAATGAGCTGTTCAACCAGCCCATGCACCTGTTTAGAGAACACCCCCTGCAGGGTCCTGCTCGCCAGACGGGCCGCTGAGGTGGTACTGGCATCGATCAGATCCGCGATGGCCTCAGCCTGGGTAAGATCCAGTTTACCGTTGAGAAAGGCGCGTTCACTGAATTCCCCAGGGCGCGCCAGCCGGGCACCCAGACGCAGCACCCGTTGCAGCAGCAGATCCATCACCACCGGGCCGCCATGGCCCTGGAGTTCCAGAACATCCTCCCCCGTAAAAGAGTTCGGGGCAGGAAAATAGAGGCCTATGCCCTCATCGATGACCTCAGTTTTCTCATCACGGAAAAGGCCATAGCTGGCCATTCTTGGTTCAGGCAGGAGACCCAGAATGGCCCGGGAAATCTCCCCAACCCGCGGTCCCGATACCCGTACAATACCGATCCCGCCACGGCCTGCCGGAGTGGCAATGGCTGTGATGGTCTCTGCCACTTTTTTTCCGTCTAAGAAGCGCCCTGTTCTATCTTACGGGTGATATACCACTGCTGGGCGATAGAGATGAGGTTGTTCACTACCCAGTAGAGCACCAATCCAGCTGGAAAGGAGGCAAAAAAGATCGTAAATACAAAAGGTAGGCTCATCATGATCTTCGCCTGCATCGGATCCGGTGGAGCCGGATTGAGCTTCTGCTGAACAAACATGGAGACGCCCATGATCAGGGGAAGGATGAAGTAGGGGTCTTTGGCGGAGAGGTTGTCTATCCACAGGATGAATGGGGCCTGACGCATCTCCACACTCTCCAGCAACACCCAGTAGAGGGCAATGAACACCGGAATCTGTACCAATATCGGCAGACAGCCACCCAAGGGATTGACCTTCTCCTTCTTGTACATCTCCATCATGGCCTTATTCAGACGCTGCTTATCATCACCATAACGATCCTTCATCGCTTGCAGACGCGGGGTCAGCTTGCGCATATTGGCCATCGATTTGTAACTGGTCTCCGACAACTTGTAAAAAGCGGCCTTGATGATGATGGTGAGCAGGATAATGGACCAGCCCCAGTTACCCACAAAGTCATGAATAGTCCCCAGCAACCAAAAGATAGGTTTTGCTAATACCGTCAGCCAGCCGTAATCGACCGTCAGCTCGAGACCTTCCGCTATGGTCTCCAGCTTGTCCTGTAACTTCGGACCGATATAGAGCTGTTTCATGAACTGATAACTGCCATCCGCAGGCACACTTACCGTCGGCGAATAGCTGCCTATTAGATATTTTGGTCCTGGCAGGCTGTTGGTGTAATAGTGTTCGAGTTGCTCTTTAGGTGGAACCCAGGCACTGAGAAAATAGTGTTGGATCATGGCAAGCCAGCCACCTGAAGAGTCTACATTGAGCTTCTTTTCCGCCATCTCATCGAAATCAACTTTTTCATACTTTTCAGCTGGCGTGTAGTAGACACCCCCGGTATAGGTGTAGGTGGTATAACCCGAACTCGACTCAGGCTCACTCCGCTGTAACTGGGCATAGTCTCTGGCAGTCCAGGCCGCTCCTGACTGATTTGCTATTTCATGGACTACATCAATCAGGTAGCTGTCCCGATGAAAGACAAAATGTTTGGTAACCTCAATGCCATTACCATCTGTCCATAGCATGGAGACATCGAGCCTATCCTGTCCCTCCGCTAGACGATACTCCGTCTTGTCTGACTGGTACTCTGCCTTGTGATTCGGAACCTTTACCCCTTTACCGCCAATGAGTCCCGACTGGGCGATAAACAGATCGGGCATGCTTGGGGAGAGCAGCTCAAACTTCTGTTCCGGTGTCTCTGGTGCTACCGGATAATCGAGGAGATAGGCGCGCTGTATCGTGCCGCCCAGACTGGAGATTTCCACCCGAAGAAGATCGGTCTCCACCTTGATGATATTGCCGCCGATATTCTCGCTCTCCTGGATGTGTGGCAGGATTTCTACATCCTGCGCATCCGGTACCCCGGTGACTGCAGCCGTGGGTACGCCCGCGGGATCTGAGCCCTCGGGCACTGCAACGGCTGGCTGCTGTGAAACCGGCTGCGGCGGAACACCGTAGTCTTCCATCCAGGCCTGATAAAGCATCAGACCGATAAAGGCCAGTGCGAAAAAGAGAATCAATCGTAGATTATCCATGGGACTTCTTATTTAACGGTTCAGGAACAGGATCAATGCCACCTTCGTGCCATGGATGACAGTGTGAAACTCTACGCAGGGAAAACCATAAGCCTTTCAGGAAACCATGTTTTTCCAGTGCTTCCAGCGCATAATTGGAGCAACTTGGATAGAAGCGGCAATGATTTCCGAGAAAAGGACTGAGTATTGTCTGATAAACCCGAATCAGAAAGATCAGGAGATGTTGCATTTTCTGGCCAATCTCTGCCAATGTGCGGATAAGGACGCAAGGTAACGACTATTGTCACTCGATAGATTACCACTTCGGTTGAGCACCACTAGATCCATTCCCGCCAGTAAAGACTTATGTATTCTAAAGCTTTCCCGAATCAATCTCTTCAGACGATTCCGATCTACGGCCCTTCGGGTATTCTTCTTGGTTATAGCCATCCCCAGTCTGGCGTATCCCAAAACGTTCGTTCGGGCTAGCACGGTAAAATACTGATCAGTCGATCGCTCGTTAGCATTAAAAACCCGACGAAAATCGCCGGGTTTTAGCAAACGATACCTACGGGGAAATATCCCTTCAGCTGAAGGCAAGAAGAGTTCTTACAGTGCTAGACGAGTACGCCCCTTAGCACGCCGGGCCTTGATGATTTTGCGGCCATTGCGAGTTGCCATGCGGGCACGAAAACCGTGGGTACGAACTCGCTTTAAATTACTGGGCTGAAATGTTCTTTTCATAGCGTTTTACCGGTATTTGCACCAATTTCTGGACAATTGAAATACGGACGAAAAAGACACGTAGATTAGCCCTAATCTTCAAGTTATGTCAAATACAAATGGCTATGTTTTTCTGCCATGGTGTACGTTCCTGATTGTGGATAAGTCGTAATCTGGAGAGTAGACTCTAGTCTTATCCGTGAGGCATCAGTCAGCATCAAACCTCTTACATACATAATCGTAACTCATTCATCAATCTCAAAATATTTGGAGAATTCCATTTGGAACTTTGGCGTCGATGTTCTCGTCATCTGGAACAGGAGTTACCTGCTCAACAGTTTAATACCTGGATTCGACCTCTTCAGGTAATCGAAGATGATAAACATGTGAGGCTCCTGGCACCGAATCGCTTTGTGCTTGATTGGGTCAGAAACCACTATCTCGAATCAATAGAGAACCATCTCAGCCAGATTTGTGGCGAAGACGGACCCAAGGTATCCATAGAGATTGGCAGTAAGGATAAATCCCACGCAAAATCAAAGACTGCTGTGAAATTCCAGGATAGCAATACAACAGCCGCCCGTGAAAAGATTTCTGTAGAGTCCCATCTCAATCCCAACTTCAGCTTCGATACCTTTGTAGAAGGTAAATCTAACCAGATCGCCCGCGCTGCCTCCATACAGATCAGTGCAAATCCTGGTAAAGCCTACAATCCACTCTTCATCTATGGTGGGGTAGGGCTGGGGAAGACCCATCTGATGCATGCGGTGGGAAATACCATTCTAAGTCACAATCCTGATGCCAAGGTTGTCTATCTACACTCAGAACGTTTCGTCTCTGAAATGGTGAAAGCGCTCCAACACAACACGATCGATCAGTTTAAGAAAAAATATCGTTCTCTCAATGCACTTCTCATCGATGACATTCAATTCTTTGCTGGAAAAGAGCGTTCACAAGAGGAGTTTTTCCATACGTTCAATGCACTTTTCGAATCACAACAACAGATAATCCTCTCCAGTGATCGTTTTCCAAAGGAGGTCAAAGGATTGGAGGAACGCCTAAAATCACGCTTTGGCTGGGGATTGACAGTAGCGATTGAACCACCCGATCTAGAAACTCGCGTAGCCATCCTACAAAGCAAGGCGCAACAACTCAACGCTCAACTGCCAAGTGAAGTGGCCTTTTTCATGGGTAAACGCATCCGTTCAAACATTCGCGAACTTGAGGGCGCTTTAAGAAGGGTCATTGCCAATTCCACATTTACCGGGCAGGAGATCAATCTCGATTTTGCGAAGCACGCACTAAGGGATATGTTAGCGGCGCACGATAAACAGGTGACTATCGAGAGTATTCAAAAAACTGTCGCCGAATATTTTCAAATCCGTTCTTCAGATATGCTTTCCGCCAAAAGGAGTCGATCAATTGCCAGACCCAGGCAGATTGCAATGACACTAGCAAAAGAGCTGACCAACCACAGCCTGCCTGAAATAGGCAACGCATTTGGTGGTCGTGATCATACGACCGTCATACACGCAAACCGCAAGATAAAGGAACTACGAGAATCTGACCCTCGCATAGCTGAAGACTATTCAAACCTGTTAAGAACACTCAGTAGTTAATGTGGATATAATGTAGAGGAAAATAGACAATTCAAAAAATAAAAGATATCCACATAACATCAACAACTAGCCATGGGCTTATTCAACCATTCAAACAGAGCAAAAATCATAAAAAATTATGGAAAAACAAATAGTTATAGAGTTATCCACTAAACAACCCAGGGCTAATAATAATAACAATATATCTCTCTTAAACTAATTTATTATTACTATTCAGAGCCAATACTCATGAAAATAGTCACTAACAGAGAAAATCTGCTTGAACCATTGCAAAAGATAGCTGGGGTAGTTGAAAGAAGACAGACTCTGCCAATTCTTGCGAATATTCTCGTTAATGCCAGCAACGGAATAATGAGCTTAACTGCAACTGATCTGGAAGTTGAACTTAAGACACATACAACTGTGCAATGTGATGGTGAATCTGAATTCACTCTACCTGCGAGGAAAATGCTCGATATATGTAAGGCACTTCCAGAACAAGCAGAAATAGTCATAGAAGTTGAAGAAGACAAGATAAAAATAAAATCGGGCAGAAGCCGATTTACACTAAGTGTTCTTCCCGCACGTGATTATCCTGTAGTCGAACCCAGTGCGAGTACCACAGTACTCAAGATCAAGGAAAAAGATTTAAAACGACTCATCGATCAAACATCATTCGCTATGGCTCAACAGGATGTCAGATATTATCTCAATGGCCTGTTGTTAGAGATAAGTCATAAGACAATCCGTACAGTAGCAACAGATGGACATAGACTTGCCGTATGTGAATTAAACCAGAATATTTCTCCAGAGAATGAAATTCAGGTAATTCTTCCACGTAAAGCCGTATTAGAACTTTCCAGACTCTTATCTGATCAGGATGTAGAGATAACAGTCGAAATGAGCAATAACTATATAAAAGTACTAATCAAGCCTTCGTTATTTACCTCAAAATTAATCGATGGCCGTTTTCCTGAATATCAACGAGTCATGCCTATAGGAACAGATAAGACGCTGGAGGCAGATAAAAACTTATTAAAACAATCATTGACTAGAGCCTCTATTCTTTCTAATGAAAAATATAGAGGTATAAATTTTTCAGTTGTGGAAGGTGTTTTGCTACTACAGGCACACAATCCAGAACAGGAAGAGGCAGAGGAGGAAATGGAGGTAAAATATCAGGGAGAAGATATTAAGATAGGATTCAATGTTGGATATCTCATCGATGCACTTAATGCTATCGAAGAACCACAAGTTATTATGGAACTGAAAGACTCTGACAGTAGTGCCTTACTCTATGGGAAGGGAAATAACGACAGTAAATATGTTGTTATGCCAATGAGAATCTAGCTATTACATTATTTCGATAATTAATCTATAGCCGGCTATATAAACAAGCCGGCTTTTTTATTTATAAAATTGATAATAGAAAAACTAAAAATATCTAACCTTCGGATAATAGAATCTATCAAGCTAAAACCCGGAGCTAAATTTAATTTGATTACAGGATCAAATGGTGCAGGGAAGACCACGATCTTAGAATCAATTTATCTCCTAGCGCGCAATAGAAGTTTTAGAACAAAACATACAAAAAATCTAATCTCAACAGATAAGCAGGAATTTATAATCAATGCGAAATTAATCCAGCAAGACGGTAGTAAAAAAAACTTAGGTATAAAAAAAGCTACCAATAAATCAGATATTCATCTTAATGAAATAAAAATAGGAAAACTTTCAGATCTCGCTAGATCAATGCCCATTGGGATAATCACACCCAATATACATAAACTGTTAGATAGTGGGCCCATATATAGAAGACGATTAATCGATTGGGGCCTGTTCCACGTGGAACATGGGTATGCAGATTTATTTACAAAATATAAAAAAGTGTTACATCAAAGAAATTCAGCTATAAAACAAAAAAAATTAGATTTTAAAATATGGGATATCCAGTTAGCAATGTATGGTGAGGAGTTGGCGGATTTACGAAAAGGTTACTTAAATAGGCTCTATGAAATATTTTTCGGCTATACGAAAAATTTTGATGATTTACGTAATATTCAATTTAATTATAAAAAAGGTTGGAGCGAAACTGAAACACTTCGACAAACATTACAAAACAAATTTTGTAATGACGAAAAGAGGGGTTTTACACAGTCAGGTCCACATAGATCAGATATGGAGATTCTAAGTGGGCGAGTTCCTGCAATAGAATTCCTCTCACGAGGCCAGCAAAAGACAGTCGCTATTCTCTTAATCCTTTCACAAATGTCTCTTCAAAATAAATTAGTGGATGAGAAACCGATCCTATTGTTTGATGAAATAACAGCAGAACTTGATTGGCAAAGGTTACAAAAGATTCTAGAGATAATAGACTCTCTGAATTGCCAGGCCTTTCTTACATCATTAAATGCGATAGATAATATAAATTTACATGATTTTGAAATTGAGACGTTCCACGTGGAACATGGAGAGTTAAGCAATGCTCATTACTAACATATTCAATGATAAGGCATACAAACTATTTAGGTACTTATGACGATCTTAAGAGTATGATTATAGACTTCAGCAAGTATTATCAATTATTAGATTCAGATTGGATTTGAATATAATACAGCGTTTTTTTATCCCCAAGCATCTAATTAGTTTTGTCCTGAAGCACCCTAGTGAAAGGTGTATCTGGATGCTAACTGATTGATAAATAGATTAGGTGAAGATATGTCCTATGACTCCTCCAGTATTAAGGTATTAAAAGGTCTAGACGCAGTGAGAAAGCGTCCAGGTATGTATATTGGAGATACAGATGATGGAACTGGTCTCCATCATATGGTTTTTGAAGTTGTTGATAACTCAATAGATGAGGCACTTGCTGGATACTGTGATGAAATTAAAGTAACCATGCATTCCGATCAAAGCGTTACTGTTGTCGATAATGGTCGTGGTATTCCTGTCGATTTACATATTGAGGAGAACAGATCTGCTGCAGAGGTGATTATGACAGTACTGCATGCAGGGGGTAAATTTGATGATAATTCTTATAAGGTCTCTGGGGGGTTGCATGGTGTAGGTGTTTCAGTCGTCAATGCCTTATCAGAAGAATTACATTTAAAGGTTTTTCGGCAGGGCAAGATATGGGAGCAGGAGTACCGGTTTGGTGAACCAGTAGCGCCATTAGGACCTGTCGGTGATACGAGTAAGACAGGGACAAGCATTACATTTAAGCCCAGCTCGTTGACCTTCACTAATATTGATTATCATTATGACATTCTTGCTAAGCGTCTGCGTGAACTCTCCTTCCTTAATTCAGGTGTGCGAATTATTCTCTTAGAAGAGGAGACTGGAAAGCAGGATATATTTGAATATCAGGGTGGAATCCTGGCTTTTGTTAAATATCTGAATCGAAATAAATCACCCCTACATGAAAAGGCCGTTAGCTTTTCAGATGTACGTAATGACATTTCAGTTGAAATATCCATGCAATGGAATGAGTCCTATCAGGAGAATATCTTTTGTTATACAAACAATATTCCACAGCGTGATGGTGGGACCCATCTGGCTGGTTTCAGGGCGGCTTTGACCAGAACGCTTAATCAATATATCGATCAGGCTGGGTTGGCGAAAAAACAGAAGGTGAATACCAGTGGCGATGATGCTAGAGAAGGGTTAACCGCGGTCCTCTCCGTAAAGGTACCTGATCCAAAATTTTCCTCGCAGACTAAGGAAAAATTGGTCTCGTCGGAAGTCAAAGGCGTGGTTGAATATCTACTTGCAGAGCATCTGAATAATTTCTTAATGGAAAATCCCACCGATGCTAAAAATATCGCGGGTAAGATGGTCGATGCGGCAAGGGCACGGGAAGCTGCACGTAAGGCGAGAGAAATGACAAGGAGAAAAGGGGCGCTGGATATCGCTGGTCTGCCCGGTAAATTAGCGGATTGTCAGGAAAAAGATCCGGCCCTTTCAGAACTTTATCTGGTAGAGGGTGACTCCGCGGGTGGTTCAGCTAAGCAGGGTAGGGATCGGAAATTCCAGGCTATTTTGCCACTGAAAGGCAAGATTCTAAATGTGGAGAAGGCCCGTTTTGACAAGATGCTGTCATCAGCTGAGGTGGGTACAATGATTACTGCCTTGGGATGTGGCATTGGTCGTGATGAATTCAATCCAGACAAGCTGCGTTACCATCGAATCATTATCATGACTGATGCCGATGTGGATGGGGCGCATATCAGAACCCTATTACTGACATTCTTCTATCGGCAGATGCCTGAGTTGATAGAACGTGGGCATATCTACATTGCTCAACCTCCCCTCTATAAGGTGAAAAAAGGTAAACAAGAACAATATCTTAAAGATGATCAGGACCTCAATAATTTCTTCCTGCAGTCTGCAATAGATAATGCATCTTTGCATGTTAATGCAGAAGCGCCGGGACTGGCTGGAGAAAGCCTGGAAGGCTTGGCAAGATCGTTTCTTACTGTAACAGCCGGCATTGAGCGGCTATCCCATAGATATGACAGCGACTTCCTAGAAAAACTGATCTATATGCCAAGATTGGTTGAGTCGATTTTGCAAGAGACATCGTTGTTGAATGATTGGATCAAGGAGATGGAAGCAAGGTTGAATACTGATCTGGGGATTTCAGAATCTTGCTCCCTGAGTTTTATCTCGGAAGATGATAGTAGCCTTGGTGAAACTGGAATTTTAATCGTGCGTAAGGTACATGGAATTGGCACGGATCATTTTATACCAACAAATTTCTTTTCCACAGTTGAATATCGCAAGATCGTAGAACTGGGTGAGAAGCTTATTGATCTCTTGGCTGAAGATGCCTATGTGAAAAGAGGTGAAAAAACAGCAAAAGTAACGAGCTTTAAACAGGCACTGAATTGGCTTATGGATGAAGCCAAACGGGGTCAACATGTTCAACGCTATAAAGGTCTTGGTGAGATGAACCCTGATCAGTTATGGGAAACCACCATGGATGCGGAAAATAGGAGGCTGTTACAGGTGAGTGTCGAGGATGCTGTTGCTGCAGATCAGATCTTTACCACATTGATGGGTGATCAGGTGGAGCCTCGAAGAGAGTTTATCGAGACCCATGCCTTGACCGTAGAAAACCTGGATATCTAAACTATCTCAGTTGAGGTATATCTAAGGGGATTGGGATAGAAGTAAGTATTTACTTACTTTGTTTGGGCAATCTTTCAAGAGGTAACCCTTCCTTGGTTGATTCGATCCAGGTCTCTACCTGTTTATTTATTTCACTGGCACTCAGCCCTCTGCTATCGATGACTGGACCAATCCTGACATCGATGGTACCGGGGTATTTGATGATGCCACGTCGTTTCCAGAAAACCCCGGCATTGTGAGCAACGGGAACCACAGGAAATCCGGATCTTTCCGCCAGTAATGCACCACCTAATCCAAAACGTTTATGAGTGCCTGGTGCAACTCTTGTCCCTTCGGGAAACATGATGATGGTCAAACCGGATTGCAGGCGCTCAATACCCTGTTCGATGATCTGGAAGATGGCTCTTCGCCCCGCTTTTCGGTTGATTGCAATGGCCTGGAAAAAGTACATAATCCAGCCAAATATGGGGACAAAGAGCAATTCGCGTTTGATCACCCAGGCCTTCGGGTGAGGAATCAATCTGATAAGGGCGATGGTTTCCCAAGTGGATTGATGATTAGAAAGTACGATGCAGCTTCCATTTGGAAGATTTTCCGTGCCTTCAACCCGATAGTCCAAACCACAGATCGCCTGCAAGCCCCATAAATTCACCCTGCTCCAGGTTGTATCGATGATGTAACGTTTCAGCGGGGGTAGAAGCCAGATAAATAGGATGCCAGTGCCCGCGATAATTGTTGTGCTAACAACGAAAAAGAGGAAAAAAAGCAGTGATCGTATGAGTGTCATAATTGATCCGAAACAGTTTCCTCGATGAGATGATCCACCGCCTGTAATAGATTATCGAAGTATGGGATTCCGCTTAGTTCCTCAGCATGTTGTTTGAGCATTGCTTCGCCCTTACCGGTACGCACCAGAATGGGTCTGGCATTGACTGCCATGGCGGCTTCAATATCACGCAGGGAGTCGCCGATGATAGGTACATCTTGCAAGGTTTGATGGGTACGGCTTGCTATCTCCTCATAAAGACCCGGTTTTGGTTTGCGACAAGCGCACTGCTGTTCAGGGGAATGGGGACAGAACAGGATGGCTTCCACCCGCCCTCCCTGTTTATACAATTCAGCCAGAAACTTCTGATGGATTGCATTCAAGGCCTCGATATCGAACAGGCCTCTACCAATACCTGACTGATTGGAAGCGACGAAAACGCGATAACCTGCATGGTTAAGGCGGGCAATCGCCTCAAGACTGCCAGGAATGGGGATCCATTCATCGGCTGATTTAATAAAGGCGTCTGAGTCTTGATTGATGACACCATCTCGATCGAGAATGATAATTTTCATTGTGAGTGAATGCTTACTCCAATATGAAGCCTCAATCTACATCCCTAAATTCAGATACTCTGACCCGGCCATTAACAATGCGGGACTGCCGTTTATCGAGTTTATCCATCTTCGACCAGAAGGCATGATTGAGATCGAACTCCTGGGCTATGGCGGTACCCATAACGAGAATAAGCAGGTCTGCTACTTCCTCGGCCAGCGATTCCTTGCTCTTACCCTTGGTGACGCAGGAGGAGATCTCGCCGAGTTCTTCGGACATCAGCGAGATTCGATAGGTCATCTCTTCGCCGCCTCTCTCCTTGAAACGGTGTTTTACATGGAAGGCCTTTACCGCTGCCAGCATCTTCTCATAGGAATCATGGTTCATGGGTCAATTTTTCCTGATGATTGCAGTCTTGAAAGGTCGGCTACGCTGAGAAAGAGATTTTCCAGCTGATTCAAGAGGGCTAGCCGGTTGTGACGCAAGGCTTGATTATCGGTCATGACCATGACCTGATCAAAAAAGAGATCGACTGTCTCACTTAATCCTGCGAGTAATTGGAGCCCTTCGGTATAGCTGCCTTTTGCAAACAGCGGGGCTACCATGGGGCTGTATTCAGCGACGGCCATTGCCAGTGCCTTTTCTGCCTCTTCCATTAATAAGTCACTATCAACCTGGGCAGGGATAGCTTCATGGGTTTTCTTGAGGATGTTGCGTATTCGTTTGTTGGCTGCGGCCAGGCTTCCCGCTTCAGGTAGCTTGCGAAATTCCGAAACTGCACGCACACGCCGATCGAAGTATGATGGGCGTGTGGGGTGACGCGCCATAATTGCATCTATTGAGTCCGCGGGGATGGATTGATCCGTGTAATAGGCCTTAAGTCGTTCCATCATATAATTGAATACCTCGTCAACCTGGGAGCTTGCATCTATCTGGCCTGACAAGCCATCAGCTGCCTGTTTAAGTAACAGTTCCAGGTCCAGATCAAGCGGCGTTTCAATCAGAATTCGCAAAACACCCAGGGCGGCCCGGCGCAAACCATACGGATCCTTGGCGCCCGTTGGTTTCTGACCAATTGCAAAAATACCCATCAAGGTATCCAGTCGGTCGGCTATGGCCAGGGTTCTGCCGCAATCCGACTGGGGCAGCTGGTCGCCTGCATGCCGGGGCATGTAGACCTCCTCCATTGCCTGAGAGACCTGAGGTTCCTCATTCGATCGTTCCGCATAGTAACGTCCCATGATGCCCTGTAGGCTGGCGAATTCACCCACCATCTGGCTCATCAGATCACATTTGCAGAGCCAGGCGGCCCGCATGGCCACCGATTTATCGAGACCAATCTGCTCAGCAATAGTGTCTGCCAGGGCGGCAATGCGTCCTGATTTGTCATGCAGCGTGCCAAGCTTGTCTTGAAACTTGATGGTCTTCAGACTCTCGATGTGATGTTCCAGCGGCTGTTTGAGGTCTTGTTCCCAGAAGAATGCGGCATCACTGAAGCGGGGGCGGATGACCCGTTCATTACCGCTACGGACCTGATCGAGGTCCTTACTGTCGATATTGCTGATGGTGATAAAGCGGGGCAGAAGTTCTCCATTTGCATCGACTACCGGAAAGTATTTTTGGTGGCCCTGCATGGCCTGAATCAGACATTCGGAGGGGATATCCAGAAAACGTTGATCGAAACTCCCAATTACCGCAACAGGCCACTCGTTGAGCGCGGTGACCTCATTGAGGAGGTTTGTCTCGATCACTGCCGTGGCGTCCTCCTGCTCGGCAATCTGTCTGGCATGCTGAGCGATCAGTTCCCTGCGCTCGTTGAAATCAGCGATGACATAACCTTTGTTCCGGAGTAATTTGGCGTAGTTACCGGGTTGATCGATGCTGATCGTTTCAGGGTGGTGGAAGCGGTGTCCACGGGTCTTGCGACCTGTCTGAAGGCCCATGATCTTCCCTGGAATAACTTCGTTGCCAAATAACAGCACGACCCAATGGACTGGGCGGACGAACTCCTCACTACGCGAACCCCAGCGCATGCGCTTGGGGATAGGCAGGCCAGCCAGGGATTTTTCGACGATGTCGGGCACCAGGTCGGCGGTGTGGCGGCCTTTTTCTACTAGCCGATGGATCAACCAGGCGCCTTTTTTGGTTTCAGTTTTCTCCAGTTGGGAGACTTCAACACCACAGGATCGAGCGAACCCCTGAGCAGCCTTGGTGGGTTTGCCATCCGCATCATAGGCAGCCTGTAGGGACGGGCCTTTGCGTTCGATCTGTTTATCCGCTTGTACGCTAGCCAAACCTTCAACCAGGACCGCAATACGACGTGGGGTAGCGAACGATTGGATGGTGTCTCTTTGCAGGCCGAGCTGTGCGAGTTGAGTATCTATACCCTGGCTGAAGGCCTCTGACAGGGTTGCAAGGGCCTTGGGCGGTAGTTCTTCTGTACCTATCTCTACCAGCAGGTCTTTTCGATCACTCATTGACTGCTGCCTCCTGGCGGGTTTTCAGCATGGGGAAACCCAAGGCCTCGCGGCTATCGTAGTAGGCCTGGCCTACTGCCCTGGCGAGGGCGCGCACGCGCAGAATATAGCGTTGCCGTTCAGTCACTGAAATGGCATGTCTAGCATCCAGCAGATTGAAGGTATGGGACGCTTTCAGCACCTGTTCATAGGCGGGTAGTGGCAGGCCCAGTTCGATCAGGCGCCGGCTTTCCGATTCGCAGGTATCGAACCAGGAGAAGAGGGAACTGACATCAGCCTGCTCAAAATTATAGATTGACTGCTCTACTTCATTCTGATGGAACACGTCTCCATAGGTGACAGGCCCATCGGGTCCGATCGCCCAGATAAGATCATAGATACTTTCGACCCCCTGCAGATACATGGCGATGCGTTCCAGACCGTAGGTGATCTCACCCGTGACCGGTCGGCAGTCAAGACCGCCTACCTGCTGGAAATAGGTGAACTGAGTGACCTCCATGCCATTCAGCCAGACTTCCCAACCCAGACCCCAGGCACCCAGGGTCGGAGATTCCCAGTTATCCTCCACAAAACGGATATCGTGGATCAAAGGATCTATGCCCAGTTCGCGCAGTGAATCGAGGTAGAACTCCTGGATCTCCATGGGCGAAGGCTTGAGTATCACCTGAAACTGGTAGTAGTGCTGCAAGCGATTGGGATTCTCACCGTAGCGCCCATCCGTGGGACGGCGTGACGGTTGTACATAGGCACAGTTCCAGGGCTCAGGACCAATGGAGCGCAGAAAGGTCGCGGAGTGAAAGGTGCCGGCCCCCATCTCCATGTCATAGGGCTGGAGGATTACGCAGCCATGCTCGGCCCAATAGCTTTGCAGGGCGAAGATCAGCCCCTGGAAGGTTGCTACATCATATTTGCTGTTTTCAGAAGGTCGGTTCACGTCCCGATTCCTTTTTTAGTTAAGGATAAAACCGCGTGATTATAGCGGTGCATCAATCCCATGGCTAACGGGTTAATGATGTGTGTTGAGCGGGATTTCCGTATAATTCAGCTACTTTTGACTTCAGACCTACTTGAAAATGACCCAACAACGTAAAGCCGTTGCACTGATCTCCGGTGGCCTCGACTCGCTGCTTGCCGCCAAGGTGATGCAGGAACAGGGTATTCATGTGGAGGGCATCAATTTCTACACCGGGTTCTGTGTGGAGGGGCATACCCACGCCATTCGCAAGCAGGATCAGAAAAAGCCGAAGCGCAACAATGCCCTCTGGGTTGCCGAGCAACTGGGGATCAAGCTGCATATTCTCGATATCGTTGAGGAATACAAGGATGTGGTGTTCAATCCAAAACACGGATATGGCGCCAACCTGAACCCCTGTCTCGATTGTAAGATCTTCATGGTGAAGAAGGCCCTGGAGTGGATCAGGCTGAAGGGTTTCGACTTCATCATCACCGGCGAGGTGATAGGCCAGCGACCCATGTCACAGCGTAAGCAGACCATGCCGGTGGTGGCGAATGAGTCGGGAGCAGAAGGACTTCTGCTGCGGCCATTGTGCGCAAGGAATCTGCCCGAAACCTTGCCGGAGCGGGAGGGCTGGGTGGATCGCGACAGGCTCTATGACTTCAGTGGGCGTAGCCGCAAGCCGCAGATGGCCTTGGCCCAAGGATTCGGTTTTAAGGATTACGCCCAACCGGCCGGGGGCTGCTGCTTTCTCACGGATGCCCAGTACTCGGTCAAACTGGCCGATCTCTGGCGTGCGCGTGGCAGCAAACAGTACGAAATGGATGACATCATGCTGCTCAAGGTGGGTCGGCATCTGCGCCCTGCACCCCATTTCAAGCTCATCATCTCCCGCGAAGAGGGGGAGGGTAATTTTCTCCTGGGTTACCGGAAACAGTTCGCCAATATCCAAACCATCAGTCATGCGGGTCCCCTGACCCTGATCGACGGGGATGTGACTGAACAGGATATCACTCTCGCAGCCAGAGTGGTGGCCCGCTACAGTCAGGGCCGGAACAGTGACCAGGTGGTTGTGGAGTTTACCGACCGGGAGGGTCACTGCCGTGAATTGTCGGTAACACCCTTGAAGCCCCATGAGATCCCCAAAGGGTGGCTCATTTGAGCCGCATTAAACTCGACTGCCGCAGGCTGCTTTGCCCGATGCCGGTTATCCGGGTGCAGAATCGGGTGGAGGAACTGGAACCTGGAACCATGCTTGAGGCAGTATGTACCGATCCCGGTGTGCTTAACGATATCCCAGCCTGGTGTAGGATAAACGGCCACGGAGTGGTTGAGACCCGTTCTGAAATCGGTGAGTATGTTGTGGTGGTAGAGGTGGGTAAGCAGGAGTAGAGCATGGACCACCTGACCGAGATAAAAGAGACCCGTTATCGCTTGACACGCCAGGCCGCCCTGGTGGGTGCCGGGGTAAATCTCCTGCTGGCCCTGGTGAAGACCCTGTTCGGTGTACTGGGGCATTCCCAGTCGTTGCTGGCGGACGGTATCCATTCCCTCTCCGACCTGCTCTCCGATGCGCTGGTCCTGTTCGCCGCCCGACATGCCAAGGAGGCCCCGGATGAAGAGCACCCCTATGGGCATGGACGCTATGAAACCGCCGGCACCGTGGCGTTGGGCGCGTTTCTGATCCTGATCGGACTGGGTATCATCTGGGATGCCGGGGAACGGCTCTTCAGCCCGGAACAACTGCTGCAGCCTGAGTCCTTTACCCTCTATATCGCCCTGTTCTCGATACTCGCTAACGAGGGGCTTTACCACTACACCCAGTATCTTGCCCGGCGCATCAAATCTAATCTGTTACGGGCCAATGCCTGGCATCATCGTAGCGATTCCATCTCCTCCGTTGTGGTGCTGGTGGGCATTGGAGGCACCATAGCGGGGTTGCCCTATCTGGATGCCATTGCCGCTGTCCTGGTCGGATTGATGATCGTGCACATCGGCTGGAACCTGGGCTGGGGCGCCATGCAGGAGCTGGTAGATGCCGGACTGGAAGAGGAACAGGTCGAGGAGATCCGCTCCATCATCAGTTCGGTTTCCGGCGTTTCCAGCGCGCATATGCTGCGAACACGGAGAATGGGTGGTCACGCCTCAGCGGATGTGCATGTACAGGTCGATTCCTGGTTGAGCGTTTCCGAAGGACACCGGATAGCTGAAGTGGTGCAGACGCGTTTGATCAATGAAGTCGAAATGCTCAGCGATGTAACCGTGCATATTGATCCTGAGGACGATGAGGAGGGGCCATCCTGTGCTGATCTGCCACTCAGGCGTCAGGCGGAATCCCTGCTTGATAAACACTGGAAGGAGATCGCCTGCTATGCCAGCAGACAGCGGGTTATCATGCACTATCTCTCGGGCCGGATCGATGTGGATCTTTACCTCCCGATGAGTTGCTTCGATTCCCATGAGCATGCCAGAGAACTACAGGGTGTCTTTCAAAAGGCAATCGACTCCTCGGATATATTCAGAAGGGTGCAAATCTGGTTTGGATAGCACCATATTTGTGCGTATATAATTTTTGTGCACTATATTAGTGCAATTCATACGCTTGCCATCTATCTTCGGCATTTTTATATACCTCAATCTCGCTGGTAACCGGTTGGTCCTGTAGCGATGGATGAAAGATTACTCCATGATTTTTCAGCAGATTTTTAACATGGAAAAGGTATATCAGGAGGGATTTTAGTCCTGGCCCAGGTTTATAACAGTTATCGTGGCATGAATAATGCTGATTAACCGGTTCTTGAAGTGTCTGGTATAGTTTCGCCGGCCGCAAAACCTTATTGGCAGCTGAAATCATATTTCAGCTGATGAATAACAACTCAGTTTGGAGATAACCATGGCATCGAAAGCCCTGAAGATGATCAAAGATAATGACGTGAAGTTTGTCGACCTGCGCTTCACGGATACCCGCGGCAAGGAGCAGCATGTCACTTTGCCAGCCCACGAAGTCGGTGAGGACATGTTCAAAGACGGCAAGATGTTTGATGGTTCCTCCATCGCTGGTTGGAAGGGCATCAATGAATCCGACATGATCCTGATGCCAGAGGATGCCACCTCGGTCATCGATCCCTTTGCTGACGAAAATACCCTGATCGTGCGCTGTGACATCCTCGAGCCCGCCACCATGCAAGGCTACGAGCGTGACCCTCGTTCCGTTGCCAAGCGCGCCGAGGCCTATCTGCAATCCACCGGTATTGCGGATGTCGCCTACTTCGGTCCGGAGCCCGAATTCTTCGTGCTGGACGACGTGCGTTGGAGCACTGATATGAGTGGCTGCATGGTCAAGATCGATTCCGACGAGGCTGAATGGAACTCTGAGCGCGTCTACGAAGACGGCAATATCGGTCACCGTCCCGGTGTCAAGGGTGGCTACTTTCCGGTGCCCCCAGTTGATTCACTGCATGATCTGCGTGGCGCCATGTGCCTGGCCATGGAAGAGATGGGAGTACCGGTCGAGGTTCACCATCACGAGGTGGCAACCGCGGGTCAGTGTGAGATCGGCACCAGGTACAGCACCCTGGTGGAGCGTGCCGACTGGGTTCAGATCCAGAAATATGCTACCTGGAATGTAGCCCATGCCTATGGCAAGACCGCCACCTTCATGCCCAAGCCGATCGTCGGTGATAACGGTTCAGGTATGCATGTTCATATGTCATTGGGCAAAGGTGGTGAGAATATCTTTGCCGGTGATCAATATGGAGGTCTTTCAGAAAGCGCGCTCTACTACATTGGCGGTATCATCAAGCATGCACGTGCATTGAATGCCTTCACCAATGCCTCCACCAACTCCTACAAGCGCTTGGTGCCCGGCTTCGAGGCCCCGGTCATGTTGGCTTACTCGGCCCGTAACCGCTCCGCCTCCATCCGTATCCCATGGGATTCCAATCCTAAGGGGCGTCGTGTCGAGGTGCGTTTTCCGGATCCGACAGCCAATCCTTACCTGGCCTTCACTGCCATGATGATGGCCGGCCTGGACGGTATCCAGAATAAGATCCACCCTGGTGATGCGATGGACAAGGACCTGTACGATCTGCCGGCGGAAGAAGCAGCGAGTATTCCGACTGTCTGCCATAGCCTGGATATGGCGTTGGATGAACTCGATGCGGACCGTAGTTTCCTCACCGAAGGTGGTGTATTCACCGATGATCTGATCGACAGTTACATTGAACTGAAGATGGAAGAGGTGACCCGCATGCGTATGACCACCCATCCGGTGGAATTCGATATGTACTACAGTCTCTAATAATCGCCAGCGAACTAACTCGCCCGCCGTACTTGGCGGGCGCTTTTTTCCTTTCTTCACCGCGGCTCTGTACCTCGCTCGAGCAAGTTAAGGTAAAAGAGCGCCCGGCATATTTTGCGAACTGCATCGCTTGTTCAAATAGAGTGGCCTGGTCTATCCTTGGCTCATGCGTATCCTCATCTTCCTGTTTGTATTGCCCTTGGCGCTGCCATGCAGCGCAAAAGATATCTATAAGTCGACCGCTGATGACGGTATCGTGATCTATTCCGATACCTACAAGGAGGGAGCGGAAAGGATTAGGGTGCAGGGAGGCATGCCTGGTAGGCCTGCTAAAGCAGAAACAGCTACGCACAATACATCCGAGACAAGTGATTCAGCAACAGAAGTAGGCTATGAATCATTCGAGATCGCCCAACCGGAAAATGAAGAGACCATTCGCAGCAATGAAGGCACGGTGACTGTTGGCTTGAACCTCAAGCCGGCCCTCTCTTCCGGCCATCTCATTCAGATCTATCTGAACGGAACAAAGCTTGCTTCTGACCTGACTAGCACGCAATTTACCCTGAATGAACTGAATCGGGGGACCCATTCACTGCAGGCCAAGGTGGTCGATGCCGAAGGCAAGTCGCGGATTTCCACCCAAGCAATAAACTTTCATCTTCGCAAAGCATCTATCATCAAACCCTGATGATTTCATAACCTGCCCGCTTGCTAGCATGCCCGCACCATATTGGTGCGCTTTTCCTGTATCCTTTGCACTTGTAGATACAACGCTT
>CBDVCD010000012.1:0-32549 GCA_965372385.1 uncultured Gammaproteobacteria bacterium
CCACCATAGCCTCCATAGGGATAGCCATAGCCGCCGTAGCCACCATATGGGTAACCCCCCCCCCAGCCACGGCCGTAGCCTCCATATGGATAGCCACCACCGTGCCAGGGGCCACCTCCCCAGGGGCCGTAACCCCCGCTGCCCCACCAGGCATTGGCTGTGGTAACGGTGAGCGCCAGTGATCCGGCCAATAGGGTTCCACTAAAGATTGCGACAAGTTTTCTGTTCATCAACGACCCTCCAAAAAATGAATCAAGTATTACAAACTTAGAACACTCAGCAACCAGCCAAGTACTACCTATTATAAGCGGTGATTTCCACTTTTCTAGGAAACTGGCGGATTTTACCCGTCATCGGGGTCAGCGCTTGCGGCTGACATACTGCTTCAGTCGTTTACGCTTATCTATCTGTCGTTTGGTCAGCTTGTTCTTCTTGCCTTCGAAGGGGTTGTCGCCCGAACGGAATTCAAGGCGAATAGGGGTGCCCTTGAGCTTCATTGCTTTACGAAAGCGGCTTATCAGATACCGTTTGTAGGGATCGGGCACATGTTCGGTCTGGTTGCCGTGAATGACGATGACCGGCGGATTCTTTCCCCCCTGATGGGCGTAGCGCAGCTTGATCCGCCGGCCATGCACCAGCGGTGGCTGATGCTCCTGCACCAACAGCTCCAGCAGGCGGGTCAATTCCGGTGTGGCCAGATCCCGCATGGCATTGTTGTAGGCCCGGTCCACCATGGCATACAGATCCCCCACCCCAGAACCATGCAGGGCCGAGATAAAATGCAGTTGGGCGAAGTTGAGAAACGGCAGCTTGCGTTCGATCTCTTCGCGCATCTGTTCTCGCTGATCCTGGCTCAGACCATCCCATTTGTTGACCACCAGTACCAGCGCCCGGCCCGAATCGAGGATGTGTCCGGCCAGATTGGCGTCCTGCTCGCCGACCCCCTGCTGGGCGTCCAGTATCAGCAGCACCACATTGGCCTGCTCGATGGCCTGCAGGGTTTTGATGACGCTGAACTTCTCGATCGCCTCGTTGACGCGGGCGCGGCGCCGCACCCCGGCGGTATCGATCAGGGTATAGGGCTTAGCGTCATGTTCGAAGGAGATAAAGATGCTGTCCCGGGTGGTCCCAGGCTGATCGAAGACCACCACCCGCTCTTCGCCGAGCAGCCGGTTGACCAGGGTCGACTTGCCCACATTGGGGCGCCCGACCACCGCAATCTGGGTACCCGGATGCGCCAGCTCCTCCGGCGCCTCCAGCGGCGGCAGTTTGTCGAGCACCTGAGCGATCAGGCCGTTGACACCTCGACCATGCACCGCGGCTATGGCGATGGGATCGCCCAGCCCCAGGGTATAGAAGTCCGCGGAGGCCAGCTCCGCATCCAGCCCGTCGCTCTTGTTCACCACCAGGGTGACCGGCTTGCCGGTACGCCGCAGCTGTGCCGCAATGATCTCGTCACCCCCGGTACAGCCCTGTTTGGCATCCAGCAGTAACAGGATGTGATCGGCCTCATCGATGGCCTGCCTGACCTGCTGCTCCATGAGCAGATCTATGCCCTCCAGATCGCCACCGATGCCGCCTGTGTCCACCACCACATAGGGGCTGGGGCCGATCTTGCCGGTGCCATATTTGCGGTCACGGGTCAGCCCCGGCTGATCCGCCACCAGCGCGTCACGACTGCGGGTCAGGCGATTGAAGAGCGTCGACTTACCCACATTGGGTCGACCCACGAGTACGATGACGGGAAGCATCTATTCGAAAATCGAGAAAATGCCAGGCTTGTCCGGCTTCTCAGCATCCAGCGGCATGGGCTTAAGCGCGGTCAGATTGCCCCCGTCATCAAAGACATAGACCACATCATGCACCACCAGCGGCTTGGCGCGAATGCCCTCATCGCCGACCCGAATCCTTGCCAGCACGCGGCCATCGTCCTGTGCCAGCCAGTGCAGATACCCCGCATAATCCCCCACCACCAGATACTCACCAATGATGGCAGGTGCGGAGAGGCGACGGGCATGCATCTCCTGCTGCTGCCAGAGTGTGGCGCCATTCGTGGCATCCAGGGCCCAGACATGGTCTTCTTCATCGGTCACATAGACCTGTCGCCAGTCCGCGTCCAGACCGGTATGGGTGGACAACTCCCGATTCCACAGCACGACGCCACTGGTCTCGGATATCGCCGCCAGCTCACCCTGGAAAGTGGCGCCATAGATCACCCCTTCCACCAACAGCGGATCGGCGTGTATATCCACCACCCGTTCGAGCTCGGTACGCCCATGCGGTGTGGTAATGGGTGTCTCCCAAAGTGGATTGCCGCTATCCAGGGCGAGACAGGCCATTTTTCCGTTGGCGAAGCCGATAAATGCCCGGCCATTTTCGACCAGTGGCGAGCTGTCGCCCCGCAGGATCAGGACCGGGGAGGCGCGGTCAAAAACCCAGCGGCTCTCCCCCGTGTCAGCATTGATACCCAACACTCGCCCATCGATACTCCTGACCACCACCACGCCCGACTCTCCCGCCGGTACCGAGAGCACCTCGCTACTGACCCGGCGACGCCAACGCTCCTCGCCCTTTTCCACATCCAGGGCGATCAGCTCAGCCTCACTGGTTCCCAGGACCACCAGATCGTCAATAATCCCGGGGCCTCCGCTCAAGGGTGCCTCGGTTTCATGCTCCCACAGGATTTCCCCACTGCCGGCATCCAGGGCTAAGACCTGCCCGTCCGGGTCCGCAATAAACAACCTGTCGTCCCGCAAGGCAGGTCGAATAGCGAGATACTGCCCACCCATCCCGGCAACAGAGGTGTCCCACAGGGTCTCTATCTCGATGGACGGGGTGAACTCCACCAGCTCTGCCGGCGGATCCGCATTGTCTTTGGCAGTAAAGGCGCTACAAGCGGAAAGCAGGAGCAGGAGAACTGGCCAGATTAGCAGGCGCATCATGCAAGCCTCAGGGGGTTCCGACGACCAGATCATCCAGTTTCATCTGCACCTGCTCAGGATTCCCCACGTTTTGCGTCAGGGCCAGAGAATAGGCATCACGGGCTGTGGTCAACTCCTGATTCGCCAGTGCGATATCACCCCGCAGTTTGGCAAATTCACCGGCGAAGCCACCCTCGGTCACGTCCGCCAGGGCTGCTGCACCGGCCGTATCGCCTTCACTGAGCAGGATACGCGCCAGATTGAGCTGGGCCAGCGTTTTCAGACTGGCATCACCACTGTTCCGCATGGCCCACTCCAGCTGGGAACGGGCTGCCGCGCTGTCGCCCTGCTGCAGTTTGAGACGCGCCTGGGTCAATGCCGCCAGCACGGCATAACTGGTCGACTCATACTCGACCCGCAACAGTTCGGCCTGCTTACTGGCTGACTCGGTGTTACTGCTGTCGACCGCACTCATCAGCTGGCTGAAAGAGACCGAGGCCTCGGATCTGATGCGTTCCTGGTAACTGCCCCAGCCCTGCCAGCCAAAAACCAGGCCGAGCCCGATGACCAACCCGGCCACCATGGAGGTGCCGTTCTCTTTCAACCACTTCTTTATCGCTTCGACTTTCTCTTCGTCTGTCTGATAAACATCCATACCGATTTCTCTTGATCTGTTGTAAAAAAATTAGTTGGCGTCCAAAAACACCCCTCAGCGAGACATGCACCATGCACCCACCAATTTGCTATTTCACCGCGAAGGACACCAAGCTCACGGAGAAAAGACGGTGATACTTCGGGTTTATTTCCGGCGTAAAAAATTTGCCTGAGTTATGTATCTAGTCACCGGTTAATTCGAGCACTCGGCCAGCACAGCGGCCAGCTCCGTCAACTTCACCTGGCGCTGCTCGCCACCCCCGCGTAGAGGTTTCAGACCTGTTTCGCCCCTTTCCAGTTCATCATCTCCCAAGATCAGGGCATAACGGGCGTTGCTCTTGTCCGCCTTTTTGAACTGACTCTTGAAGCTGCCGCCACCACAGTGGGTGATCAGCCTCAATCCTGGCACTTCATCGCGTAACCGCTCCGCCAGCAGCACACCCTCACGCCGCGCTTTATCACCCAGCATCACCAGATAGAGATCCACCCCGGGCAGGCGCTGGCTGACATCCGTCTCTTCCAGTAACGCCACCAGACGCTCCAGGCCCATGGCAAAACCCACTGCCGACGTCCGCTTGCCGCCCAATTGCTCTACCAGTCCATCGTATCGGCCGCCGGCGCATACCGTGCCCTGCGCGCCAAGGTCGTTGCTAACCCATTCAAAAACCGTCCGGGCATAGTAGTCGAGGCCACGCACCAACCGCTGGTTGATCCGATAGGCCACGCCGGATGCCTCGAGACCCGCGCAGAGGACCTCGAAATGGCCGCGCGACTCATCACCCAGATGCTCCATGAGGGTCGGGGCATCCCCCACCACAGCACTCATCGCCGGGTTCTTGGTATCCAGGATGCGCAGTGGGTTGCTCTCCAGACGGCGCCGACTGTCCTCGTCCAGCTCAGCATGGCGGCCCTTAAAATAGCTCACCAGCTCATCCCGATAGTGGCTGCGCTCTTCGGCCGTGCCCAGGGTATTCAACTGGAGCTCCAGTCCTTGCAGACCCAGCTCCTTCCAGATACGCACGGTGATCAGAATCTGTTCCAGGTCCACATCCGGCCCTTCCAGGCCGAAGCTTTCCACCCCGATCTGGTGGAACTGACGATAGCGGCCTTTCTGGGGACGCTCATGGCGAAACATCGGACCATGATACCAGAGACGCCGCACCTGATTGAAAAGCAAACCATTTTCCAGCCCGGCACGAACACAGCCGGCGGTACCTTCCGGGCGCAGGGTGAGGCTGTCACCATTACGATCCTCGAAGGTGTACATCTCTTTTTCCACGATATCGGTGACCTCGCCGATAGAGCGTTTGAACAGCTCCGTCATCTCCACGATCGGCATGCGGATCTCTTCATAGCCATAGCAGGAGAGTACCGAACGGACGGTATCTTCCAGAAATTGCCACAGGGGCGTCTGCTGCGGCAGGATGTCTTTCATCCCGCGAATGGCCTGAATTTGCTTTGCCATCGGCTGAAACCGTGAAACCGGGTGATTAAATCAAACGGCGGAGAATAACATGGTTATACCCTTCTGAGATAGCTGGGTGTGCGGCAATAACGTAGGTCGGGCAAAAGCGCGGCGTTGCCCGACGGTTTTCGGAGGGTTGGTTTCACGAAACGATCGAGAGAGACCAACATTGTGGGTTAGCAAAACCACAGCAGGCCGGGCACCTGCGTGCCCGACCTACTTGGCTGATGAAGAGTTCGCCTTAAAAACTGATTGATCCTATTAAGAGAAAAAGGGCAAGCAATAATATACTGATCAGATAATTCCTTGCATCGTTCAGGGCGGTTATTTTCATCTCATGTCTCCTTGGTGGTTTCTATCTTAGAGTTAGCATGGAATGAATAGACAAATACCCATAAGAAAACGATTATTTTCCGGATAAGAGTTTACCCACTCAACTGAAGAGTTTAGTTCATGATATAAAAAAAGCATCTACTCTTCGTAGTGGTCTATCGCCTGGCAGCGGAGTTGAACATCAGCCGTGAAGTGGATCTTGTTCCTGTACTGGATAACCCTAACAGCCTTTTTGGTTTGATTGCATCCCCAAACAGCTCCGTCACCAGTTCAATGATGAGCCGCAGCGTCTGTTGATGTTTATCGAACAGCGGATTGTATTCAGCAATCTCGATGCCCACCAGATGCGCATCATCCCCCAGATCCTTTAGTGCATGGCGGATTGCATTGGCTGGTATGCCGTTGGGCTCCGGGGTCCCCACACCCGGTGCTTCTAGCGGATCCATGGCGTCCAGATCCAGGCTGATCCCATAACAGTCACACTGCTTTCTCATCTGTGCAAGCACAGAGTGTAAGACACGCCTGAATGAGCCGGGTTGCGTTAGCGACGCCATTTCATAGTAGTCCACTCCCAAGTGTTTTATGAGTTGCATCTCCTCTGGTTTAAATGTCCTGACACCCAATATGACGAGATTCTTCGGATCCAGGTTTGGGCCATTACCGTAGATCCGAGATAATTGCGTATCACCCTGACCCAGCAGAGCGGCAAGCGGCATGTCATGTACATTGCCCGTTGGTGAGCTGGCGAAGGTCTGCAGATCGGGGTGAGCGTCGATCCAGAGCAGACCAAAACGCCGATTTGGATGCAGCGCCTCCAGGGTACCCTGCCACACACCCATGGCGGAGGAGTGGTCACCGCCAATCACCAGAAACTGATTCTGCCGGGCGGCGATCGGAACTATCTGCCTGATGATGCGCTCCTGGAGCTCCATCAGCTCCACTTGCTTTGAACCTTTTTTCCGTGGGTGGAGCATGACATCCCATTCCAATTCTATCTCCGGATTTGTGATTATCGCTCTTTTTACCCGGGCAGGCCCATAACGGCAGCCCGGGTTGTTGGCCCCAAGACCGGATGCAATGCCAATCACATGTATCTTTTTCATCTTGACCCACCTGAAAGCTCTTTAAGCGTTAGAAAGCGGACAGGCCCAGAAGTTTGATTGTCACCATCTGCAAATCCCACAAAACTGATTGATGAAACACTGTTGCCAATTTATCCAGCTAATATTAATCAAGGTGTTTTAATCAGGAAGGTTTGCATAAATGACCCGCTTGAAATCCGGACCGGTACCTCGCGAACCACTGCGCCAGGCCATGGACAAGCTCTACCTGGCGGATGAGGAGAGCTGTGTACGTAAGCTTCTCAAGGATCAGCATCTATCCAAGGCGGATAATCAGAAGATTCAGCGATGGACGGAAACCCTTGTAACAAACGTAAGAAAAAAAGGCGAGGCAGCGGGAGGCATAGAGGCGTTCCTGCGTGAATACAATCTCTCCACCGAAGAAGGGGTGGTATTGATGTGTTTGGCGGAGGCGTTGCTGCGTATCCCGGATGATGAAACAGTGGACCGATTGATCAAGGACAGGCTGACATCGGCACACTGGGAAGAGCATATTGGGAGGAGCCGGTCTCTCTTTGTCAATGCCTCTACCTGGGGACTGATGTTGACCGGCCGAATCATCAAACAACCGGAAAACCTCGACGATGCCAAGAGCCTGTTTAAATCACTGATTCAGCAAAGTGGCACGCCCCTGATCCGCCAGGCAATCCGACAGGGCATGCGAATCATTGCCCATCAGTTTGTCTTGGGCAGAACACTGGATGAAGCCATTGCAAGAGGTGATAAGTTGTATACACCCGACTACTCCTACTCATTCGACATGCTGGGTGAAGCGGCTGTGACCCAAACCGATGCGGATAGCTATTTCGATGCCTATTTCAATGCCATCGAGAGAATCAGAGATTTAAAAAAAAGTCGTGACAAGGATATCTTTACTGCCGACAGTCTGTCAGTAAAACTCTCCGCCCTGCATCCCCGTTATGCGTATCGACAGCAAGCAAGGTTGCACAAGGAGTTGCTTCCACGACTGATGGAATTGGTCCTGCATGCCAGTCAGGCAGGGGTCGGTATCACTATCGATGCAGAGGAGGCAGATACCCTGAATATCTCTCTCGATCTCTTTTCGGCAATCTATCTTGACCCTGCGTTGAAGGATTGGGAGGGGTTCGGTATGGTCGTACAGACCTACCAGAAGCGTGCGCCCGCTCTAATTGAGTGGTTGAAGGATTTAGCACGCAGATATAACAAACGTATCCCATTGCGTCTGGTAAAAGGCGCTTATTGGGATACGGAGATCAAACGCGCCCAGGAACAGGGTTGGACGGATTATCCGGTCTTTACCCGCAAGGCCACAACCGATCTCTCCTATCTGGTCTGTGCACAACAGGTGTTTGATTCAATGGATTGTTTCTATCCCCAGTTTGCCAGCCATAATGCACAAACCATTACCAGCATACGCCATATGGCTAAGGGCAGGACTCGCTATGAGTTTCAGCGGCTCCATGGCATGGGTGAAAGCCTCTACACTTGCCTCAAGGAGGATGCATCATTCGACATACATTGCCGCCTATATGCCCCAGTGGGGAGTCACGAGGACTTGCTGCCCTATCTGGTGAGACGCCTGTTGGAGAACGGCGCCAATACATCCTTTGTGAATCGGCTCGAGGATGCATCGATTCCACTGGAATCGATCACCGAAAACCCTGTTGAAACCCTGATCAAATCTACCCCTTTCAGACATACGGCAATACCGCGGCCGCCCGATCTCTACGGTAAGCAGAGAAAGAACTCGCTAGGTCTTAACCTGGACAACCGTGATGAACTCCTGCAACTCTATCAGGAGATGGATGACTGTCACTCAAGATCATGGCGGGCATTACCCATCATCAATGGCATACCCCTGTCAGACGAAAGCAAACCGGTAAGTAATCCTGCCGATGCCACTATTGCCGCGGGTGAAGTTATTGTGGCGGATCGCAATACGGTTGAGATGGCACTGACGGCAGGTGTTCATGGTACAGGGCCATGGGCGAGCAAGTCAGCTGATTTCAGGGCGGACATATTAACGGATGCCGCAACTCGCCTTGAACAGCACCGGAGTGAATTGGTCGCGCTCTGTATCAGTGAGGGAGGGAGGATAGTGACGGATGCCCTCGCTGAAGTCAGAGAGGCAGTGGATTTCTGTCGCTACTATGCCCAATTGTTACGCTGTGAGTTTGCCAGCGAAAAGGTATTTACCGGACCAACGGGTGAAACGAACAGCATGACCCTGCATGGCCGGGGGCTATTTGTCTGCATCAGTCCGTGGAATTTCCCCATCGCCATCTTCACGGGACAGATTGCCGCCGCCCTGGCAGCAGGTAATGCCGTGATAGCAAAACCGGCCAGCCAGACACCACTGGTTGGGATGCGCATTGTGCAGCTCTTCCATGCGGCAGGAGTACCAGTCGATACACTGCAGTATCTCCCCGGCAGTGGTTCAAAGCTGGGGCAGATACTAGTGGGTGATAGGCGGGTGGCCGGTGTTGCTTTCACCGGATCCACTGATACCGCCAGGACGATCAATCAGACATTGGCGGCGAGACCCGGGCCGATCATCCCCCTGATTGCGGAGACGGGTGGGCAGAATGCGATGATAGTCGACAGCTCGGCACTACCTGAGCAGGCGGTCAGGGATATCGTCCATTCGGCATTCAACAGCGCCGGTCAGCGTTGCTCTGCTCTGCGTGTGCTTTTTCTGCAGGAGGAGATTGCCCCGCGCATCCTGCCGATGCTGATGGGAGCCATGGATGAGCTGGTTATGGGTAATCCCCTGGAACTTGCCACTGATATGGGGCCGGTCATCGACGAACCCTCTTGTGAAACCTTAAAGGCACATATCAGCAGCACGCATAAAACAGGCCGGTTCCTGCATGCAGGCAAGTTGCCTGATAGCTGTCGGAATGGGAGCTATTTTGCACCCCAGCTGTTTGAGATCGATGACCTATCCATACTGAAACAAGAGGTCTTCGGCCCCATACTGCATGTCATTCGCTACAGATCGAACAGGCTGGATCAGGTCATCAGATCAATCAAACAGACAGGCTATGGACTTACCCTGGGAATCCACAGTCGCGTGGAGGAGACAATTCGCACCATCCAGCAGCAACTGCCGGTGGGAAATACCTACGTCAACCGCAACATGATTGGTGCTGTTGTGGGTGTGCAGCCATTTGGTGGAGAGGGCCTTTCCGGGACCGGACCAAAGGCTGGTGGTCCTTACACCCTGCTGCGTTATGCCACCGAGAGGTGTGTGACGGTCAATACCGCCGCGGTAGGTGGGAATGCCGGACTGTTAGCGCTTGATCAGTAGTGGTTACAGAGATTCAAATGTATCAACCGGGCTCTCAAACGAGCATAACAAGAGGTACCATGGTGAAGCATTACACGCGTCTTTTCGCTGTCATACCGGCCTTGCTGTTACCTGTCATTGTGGCACAGTCGCAACCCCAAGGAACGGATCCTGCTACCGGGGTAGAGACCTGGGAGTTACAAACAGAAGGGATCACTCTATCGCTCACACAGATTTTACCGGATCAGGCCAGGGCTTTTTATGTCAACCGTGGTTTTCCGCTTGACGCAACCGAGTCTTATGCCCGTTCCTGTGTGTTTATGACCGTGTTAAGAAACGATACAGCGCCAGGTGTTGTACATTTCCGGCTTGCTGATTGGTCGGTCGTGACCGCCGGCAGATCCCAGCCCCTCATCAGCCTGGCTGAGTGGCAGGAAAGACTGGAGGCACATCATCTCGATCAATCGGCGCTGATTGCCTTCCGTTGGGCCCAATTCCCCCCAGAGCAGGAATATCAGCCTGGGGGTGACTGGAACCAGGGCATGCTGACCACTGGCCTGACTGCAAATACCCGTTTCGACCTGGTTGCCCGCTGGGACGTGGCAGGTAAACCCTATGCAGGAGTACTCCAAAATGTTCGTTGTGCACCCTAAGCTACCGGGGCTGTTCTTGCTCCTGAGCGGGCTAATCATGCAACCGGCATACGCCGGTCCTCCACCACTGACGCATGGATTGACACCCATGCAGGGCAAGGTGGCTGCACCGCCCCTACGATTACCCAATTTAGATGATGAAATAATCGATCTCAAGCAACTAGAGGGCAAGGTGGTTGTGGTGAACTTCTGGGCGACCTGGTGTCCTCCATGCCGGCGTGAGATGCCCTCCCTGGAGCGCCTGTATCAGATTGCAGGTGATAAAGGCGTTATGGTGCTTGCGGTCAACATAGGCGAGGATATCGATACGGTGTTTCCATTTCTCGGCCGTATCGAACCTTCACCCTCCTTCCCTCTGTTATTCGATCAAGCTGCCCGCAGCATGTCTCAAGGGAAGGTCAAAGGTCTGCCAACCACCTATGTGGTTGGGCCAGATGGAAACCTGGTCTATCGCGCGGTGGGTGGACGTGAATTCGACCACCCGGATGTGGTAAAGCAATTATTGGATTTAAGCGCGTCTCCAACTGATTGATGGAAGGTATTTATGCCGCGGAATAAACTACCCGTCGGTGCTCATAAGGCCGGTTGGCTTTAGCCCGATTACTCATGCGAACGTTGGATAGCCGACATCTATCTCCGTGGGTGTCGGTAGCAGGGCAAGGATTGTTTCGACAACTGCTCCTGCGTTGTTCTACCTTCCCACTTCCATGTGGGTCGCCATTCAATCCTATTGCATTTCCTCCATCCCTGGAGGTCAGATGCTACCGTCAAGCCTACAGGGAAGTATTCACAGCATCCCACAGAGGTGCATGTCGGCTATCCAATGAACTGTTTCAAAGCCTGGATTGAAGATTCAGAAAATTGAATCCTGAAAGGTTGATGTCCATCGTCTTCACTAACCCGATAACCTTAAAACGCTCCCCCATCTCCGAGGGCAGGGTCAGATGCTTCACGCCTTGCACCAGTTCCATGTGTTTCGTCAGATCTTCTGGATCAGAGGCAGCGACCAGCTCATCTAGACCGCTGGCCATGAGAAAATGGGCCTGAGTCGTATAACCCGCCAAATCAAACCCCGCTTCGACCGCGACCTCCGCCACCGCGGAAAAATCCACATAAGAGGTGATATCCTGCAGGCCAACCCAGCAGAAGGGATCTGGATGAGCGCGATGCCGATAGTGGCACATCAGGGTACCGGTACTTCGTTGCGGGTGGTAATACTCACTGCGGGAATAGCCGTAATCGATCAGCAGCACGGCACCCCTTTCCATCATCTCCGCGAGCGCCCGCAGCCAGGATGATTGACGCAGATTGATCTCGGAGACATAGCCCGCCGCCAATCCGCCCACAGCAGTGCCTAACCTCTCAACAGCCTTTGCAAGCCCTGGGGTTTCCGGAGCCGCAAAGGCCTCCTTCAGTCCCACTTCGTCCTGTTCCACAAAACACTCTTCGATACCCCCGGCGGTGACACGAAAACGACTCACCGGCATCGCATCGAGCAGTTCATTGGCCACGACCAGGCCCACAAACTGCTTGGGTAGATGCTCCAGCCAGACCACCCGCGATAACAGCGCGGGAACCCTTTGTAGCAATATCTGCTTTTGACGTTCCTTGAGCTCCGGACTGACCTCCATGATCAGATACCTTGCCGGCAGGGCATCCAGCCGTTCCAGTTCCTTGAGCATATCCGCCGCAAGCACCCCGGAACCCGCACCGAATTCCAGGATCTCTCCACCATCGAGTGCACTGAGCACCTCTCTGGCCTGTCTGGCAAGACACTGGGCAAACAGGGGCGAGAGCTCCGGCGCGGTGACAAAGTCCCCCGCCTCGCCGAACTTGCGGCTGCCCGCCAGGTAATAGCCCAACCCGGGCGCATAGAGGGCCAGCTCCATGAAGCGGTCGAAGGGGATGTAACCACCGGCCTGCTCCATGGCCTGCTGAATCTGTTTCGTCAGTTGCGCACTGACCGCCATGGCCGCTGCATCCGGCGCAGGCAAAGTGGATGGGATTGGCCGGCGGCGAGGTAGAAGAGAGTCAGACATGGATTCAGAAACGAGGAATATTTGGTTAGAGTAGACGGATCATTCAACCACGGAGCCCCAGCATGACGCAAAAATCTGGCCCACTGAGCGGAAAATGCGCCTTGATCACCGGTGCCGCCCATCGCATCGGCGCCGCCATTGCCCGCACCCTGCATGCCGCGGGTATGGATCTGGTGCTCCACTACCGCGGCTCCGCGGATGCAGCTCAAGCCCTGCGAACAGAACTGGAGACGAAGCGTGCAAAATCGGTCAGATTGATCCAGGCCGATCTGCACGATACCGCCAGGTTCGGCCAGCTGGTGGCTGAGGCGGCCGGTTTCAAGGGACGACTCGACCTGTTGGTCAACAATGCATCCAGTTTCTATCCAACCCCGCTTGAGGCAGCCAGCGAATCCGACTGGGACGACCTGATCGGCAGCAACCTGAAGGCCCCCTTCTTTCTCTCCAGGGCAGCAGCGCCCTTGTTAAAGACATCAGCTGGCTGCATCATCAACCTGGTTGACATCCATGCCGAGCGCCCGCTCAAGGATCATCCCATCTACTCCATCGCCAAGGCGGGCAATGCCATGCTGGTAAAATCCCTGGCACGGGAACTGGGACCGGAGGTCCGGGTCAACGGCATTGCCCCAGGCGCCATCCTATGGCCTGAACAGGGACTGACTGACGAAACACAGGATGAGATCCTCAGCCGCACCGCCCTGAAGCGGGCCGGATCACCGGAGGATATTGCCAGCACCCTGCTGTTCCTGGTCAGTGAGGCGAGCTACATCACTGGCCAGATCATCGTGGTGGATGGAGGCCGAACACTGCAACAATAGCAAGAGGAAAAAACAGATGATTGACAAACCCGTCGCCGTCGTCACCGGCGCCTATCGTGGCCTGGGTTATGCAACCAGCCGTCAGCTGGCCAAGCAGGGCTATCAGGTTGTATTGACCGCACGCAAAGAGGCGGAAGGCCATGCCGCCACGGAAGCCCTGCGCAGGGAGGACCTGGGTGTCAACTTTCACCTCCTGGATGTGACCAGCGAGGCTTCCGTCCAAGAGCTGACCGACTTCATCCGTGATACTTACGGCCGGTTGGATGTGCTGGTGAACAATGCCGGCATCTTCCCCGACCTTGCTCCCTGGGACGGCGGCAGTACGATCTTCGATGCCGATATGGAGACCATCCGTACCGGTTTCGAGACCAACACCCTCGGCCCCTTGCGCCTCTGCCAGTCCCTGATCCCCCTGATGGAGCATCAGGGTCGGGTGGTGAATGTCTCCTCTGGCATGGGCCAGCTCAGAGAGATGAACGGCTGCTGCCCCGGCTATCGCCTCTCCAAGACTGCACTCAATGCCGTCACCCGTATTTTTGCCGATGAACTGAAGGATTCAGGTATCAAGATCAACTCCGTCTGCCCGGGCTGGGTTCACACGGATATGGGCGGAGAGGAGGCGCCACTCTCCATCGAGGAGGGTGCCAGAGGGATTGTCTGGGCAGCCACCCTCCCTGAGGATGGACCCAGCGGGGGATTTTTCCGACATGGCGAACCGATTGCCTGGTAAGCCTTTATGAGTCACTGCTAGCTTGTTTCTCACCTTCCAGCTGTTCGACGCGGGCCTCAAGGGCATCCAGCCGTTCCTGCAACTCCAGCAGCAACGTCTCGAGTTGCTCGATGCGTTGCGGTTGATCCTGCCCGAGTGTGGTTGGCTCATTCTCTGCGCCCTCGTGAACCGGCAGCGATTCGGCATCCCCACTGAACAGGTGAACATAGCGCGACTCGCGCCTACCCGGCTCACGTGCCAGACGTGCCACAAATGAACCCTCCTCCCGCTCCATCAAGCCCCGCAGCACCGCCTCTGTCTCCTGAACGTCGGAGAAGAGACACAATCGGTTGGTACGCGTGCGCAGCTCACCCGGTGTCTGAGGTCCGCGTAACAGTAACACGCAGAGAACGCCCAACTCCTGTGCCGAGAAATCCAGGCTACCAAACCCTGCGTTGCAGAAGCGGTGTTGATACTTGGTCACACGACTGCCAAAACCGCTGCGATCACTAAGCAGATGTTTCTTCACCAGATCATCCACGATCTCCTGCACCTCCACCTCGCTCAACTGCATCACCGGGTCACGGCTGCTCTTCTGGTTGCAGGCATGGGTGAGCGCACTCAAAGAGAGAGGATATTGATCAGGCGTGGTGATCTCCTTCTCGATCAGGCTGCCGATAACACGGGCTTCGAGCGGTGTGATCTGGATGCGCATGGATTAAAACCTCTTGAGACATATTCTTGTGAACCAACCCCTTGGCTGGAATTGGACCGTACGACAAGGATAATTGATCTATCGGCGGACCGTGTATCAGCAGATTAACACCACTGACAGAGAAATGGTCCTCGGGGTTGAGGCGCAGCAGGGGCTCGCTGGGAAAATCGGGATCGGTTGCTTCGGTCATGTTCCGTTGACTGAGTGGTCTTGTACTTCTCGGCAGGCGCATCAATCTGCCCTGAATTTGCCATCCTAAGCCGAAATGTCAGGGAGCACAGGCCAGCCAGGACGGGAAAATCAACCGGTTTTATTGTGCCAACTGCAGATGGACCGAGACTGGCCTATAACGAAAAAATCATGCCGCTGTGACAAATCCGGTCTACTATTGGTAGGAATCTTATTCCCGGAGAAAGATCGATGTCTCATGCAAATCCCACGCATCTTGTTGTTACCGCGATTCTCGCGCTGCTGCTCATCCTGGTATCGTGCTTCGCGGCGGCCCAACCGCAGCGAATCCTCTACGAAGCCCAGGGCAACTACCTGATCCTCGAGATAGCCGACGAGGACCTGATTCACCTGGAATATGGCCAAGGCCCTGCCTCAGACCTGGCAACCCCCTTACCGACCAGCGACATGGTCTGTAGCGCGAGTGATAACCTGCCGGAGCCCGTCTGCACGACGGAGCATCCCGGCTCTCAGGCCTTCAGTGATAATGGGAGCGGCACCCTGGAGACCCGGGATCTGCGGCTTTCGATAAACCCTGCCAATCTGGCGCTTTCGGTGTTCGACAAGACCAAGGGTAACCTGCTGCTCACGACCTTGCGGGCGGAGAACCTCGGGCAGCCGCAAAAGACGCTGATCGGCACCCGGGGCGCGGAGCTGGACATCTATGGCCTGGGACAGCAGTTTGTCGATCCCGGGGTGACCGACATCGACTGGGAAGGCAGGGTTCGTGTCGGCGGCGATTTCGGCAACGTGATGGCGGGATTCAATGGCGGGGCGAACGGCAATACCCAGATCCCCATCATGTATGCCGTCAACGGCACAGGCTTCGAGAATTATGCCCTGTTCCTCGACAACAAATACCGACATCGATGGGATTTCACCAGCCCGACGCAATGGAAGGTCGATGTTAATGACGGTGCGCTGCGTTTCTTCCTCCTGACGGGTCCCGATCTGCTCGATCTGCGCAGGGACTTCATGGATCTGGTTGGCCATCCCCTGGTACCACCGAAAAAGATGTTCGGCCTGTGGCTCTCGGAGTATGGCTATGACAACTGGGGCGAGCTGGAAGACAAGCTCAGCACCCTGCGGACGGCCGGCTTTCCACTGGATGGTTTTGTCCTCGATCTGCAGTGGTTCGGCGGTATCACATCCAATTCAGACGATACCCGGATGGGCTCACTCACCTTCGACGAGGTCAACTTCCCCAATCCGCAAGCCAGGATCGCCGGTTACCAGAACGATGAGTGCACCGGCATCATGCTGATCGAAGAGGCCTATGTAGGCCGGAACCTCCCGGAACACAGCGACCTGCACAACCGGGACTGTCTGGCCAAGGACCGGCCAGGCGGCACAGAGCCGGCCTACCTCACCGGCAATGCCTGGTGGGGAAAAGGAGGGATGATCGATTACACCAACGACGCATGCGGCGCATACCTGCATGACAACAAGCGCCAGGCCTTGATCGACAAGGGTGTTATCGGCCACTGGACCGACCTGGGCGAACCGGAGATGTTCGACCCGAACAGCGGTTACTCAGTGGGTGATCATTCCGATGCCCACAATATCTTCAACTTCAGCTGGATTCGCAGCATCAACGCGGGTTACCAGCGCCACAACAACACCTTGCGACCCTTCATGATGTCCCGGTCCGGTACCGCCGGTATCCAGCGTTTCGGCGCCGCCATGTGGTCTGGTGACATCGGTTCGAAACTGGACAATCTGGACTCCCATGCCGCCAATCAAAAGCACATGGCCTTCTCCGGGATCGACTATTACGGATCGGATATCGCCGGTTTCCATCGCGGAGATATCCAGCACGACCCGGCACGAAAAAACGAACTCTACACCCAGTGGTTCGCCGCCGGCATGATGCTGGACATCCCGGGACGGCCCCACACCGAGAACCTCTGCAACTGCAAGGAGACCGCACCGGACAGGATCGGCGACCTGGCGTCCAATCTGGACAATGCCAGACTGCGCTATCGCCTGATCCCCTACCTCTACTCCCTGGCGCATCAGGCCTACCTGGAGGGAGAACCGGTGATGCCCCCCCTGGTGCTGCACTATCAGGCAGATGCGAATGTACGCAACAGGGGACAGGAAAAGCTCATCGGGCGTGACCTGCTGACCGCCGTGATAGCTGAAGAAAGCGCCAGTCAGGGGCAGGTCTATCTCCCCGCGGGGAGCTGGATCGACTGGCACAGCAATCAGCGCATCCACAGCACCGGCATGCTACACACCACGCCACTCTACCGGGACAACCTATTCAAACTGCCCCTGTTCGCCCGCGCGGGAGCCATTATCCCGATGGCCCATGTGGACGGCGAAACGCTCTGTAGCGAAGGGTGGCGCAAGGACGGTAGTGTGCGTAATGAGCTGATCGTACGGGTGTATGATTTTGCCCCCGGGTCCGGGGATAACAACCGTTTTACCCTCTACGAAGACGATGGCAGGACGATCGCCTACCAGCAGGGCGAGGTGAGAAAAACCGGGCTGACTTTCAGTGCACTGTCCGGAGCGAGCGAGGGTACCTTACGCTCGGTGCAACTGGATATTGAGGCATCGGAAGGCAGCTACCAGGGGGCACCGACGTCGCGCAACAATCTGCTGGAACTGGTGACCAACGGGATCGCCGTGGGTATCAGCCTCGATGGTCAGGCGCTTGATCAACATGCCAGCATGCGCGACTTCCAGGGCGCCGCATCCGGCTGGATCATGGAGTCCAGCCGCGTACTTGCCAAATCAGGCGTCAAGCCTGTGTCCGAGGCCAAACGATTTGTGATCCAGTTGCAGGAGCCCGTCTGCACCAGCAACCATCAATACATTTCGGTTCCCGGAGCAGGCAATGGCTGGGACCCGAGTGATCCTCAGCGCCGCCTGACCAGCTGTAACGGCAAGGTCTGGAGCGGCGAATTGGCCCTCTGCGCCGAAGAGTACAAGTTCACCGCGGACGGTTCCTGGGCCGTCAACTGGGGCTGTGACGGCCAGCAGAACGGACCCAATTGCCCACCCCTGGTCGACGGCCGTTACCGGGTCAGTTTCGACGAAGACAATCCGGCGAATCCTGCCTTCGACCGCATTGGTGATGCCTCCTGTAGCGTTCCTGCACGCTTCGTCTGTGAGAATGGAGAGACCACCTGGGGCACCAGTGTCTATGTGGTTGGTAATGTGCCGGAGCTGGGTTCATGGGACCCGCTTGGGGCCAGAATCCTGTTACCGGACGGACCCTATCCAACATGGACCGGTAATATCGAAGGCCTTCCAACGGATGAAAGGATCGAGTGGAAATGCATCAAACGACAGGAGTCGGATCGTACTGTCATCCAGTGGGAGCCGGGTTCAAACAATGTGTTCGACAAGAACTCACCTGAACAGGTAGGTGCTTTCTAACATAATCGTAAAGGGTAGCAACCCCCCTACTAACCTCCCCCTTCCAAGGGGGAGGAATCTTTACTGAGCTTTGTAGCTATTCACCACACTACGTACAAGCTCTTCATCCAGCATACCCTGGATCAGCTTACGAGCCTCCCGGCGAACCATAGATATCTCATTCTTTGGCAGAAGAGAACCGCTGGCTCGCTCCGACGGCCCTTCTACTGATGCGCAGCCCTGCACTACCAGCAGTCCCAGGCAGAGCAGGGTGAGTGAAATCGTTTCTCTAATGCTGTAATTCATCCGCAAGAGCAATCTTTTTCATGCCAGACTTCTTCGTTTTAGTTGGACTCAGCCTGGTTAAACTCGGCTTTCGGGTTTTCGAATACATAAACGGGAGTTAGTGTGATTTGGATTCAACCATCTATGTGAATGCTGACTTCAACTACTAAGGGTTTTTAAGGAATTAAACTACTCACTTATACCCCACACTATTAGGGTTTGTTATAAGCACAATCACCCTACTTATACCCACCACCCTTTTTTCATTTCTCTCATAAGCTTAATCGATGTGAACTTGCAATGGCACGGGGGTGCAAGATCACTTCCTTACTAACTATCGGGGAGACAAATGAAAAAATACACAAACAACGGAATAGTGCGTTTTCTGACATTAGGTACTTTATCGATAACCGCACTCATGGCCCTACCCAACGTAGCATCGGCGGTACCCGCCTTTGCCAGACAAACCAACATGCCCTGTACCGCCTGCCACTTTCAGAATTTTCCAACGTTGAACGCCTTTGGACGGACATTTCGCGCCGGGGGCTACACCATGACAGGCGGCCAGGGGCTTATCGAGGGGGATGATATTTCACTGCCTGTGGTGCTCAATGCCTCGGTCATTGCCAAGCTTCGCTATAAGAAAACCAACGGCAATACCGATGCCGGGAGTGACCGCGGGTCGATCGAATGGCCCGACGAGGCCGCCCTCTTGATCGGTGGCCGCCTGGCAAAAAACGCTGGATTTCTGATGGAATTGGGCCTGGGTGACGTCGCTGACGAAGACGAAGACAGTGGGGACGTAAGCGCCAACTCTTTTCTATCCACCAAGATCCACTTCAATGTGGCAAAGGCAGGCAACACCCAGTTCAGCGTCATACCCTACTCTACTGACGGTCTCGGATCGTCCTATGGCTTTGAACTGCTCAATACAGGCGCTCAGCGTTCACAGCGCCCCATCGAGGATCGCCGGGGGTTCAGTGCAGCACAGGCGTTGGGGCTGGCCAGCGGCGAGGCCACCGGCATCGCTTTTGTCGCGTCGAGCCACAACTACTTCATTAATTACACACCCTGGGTGCCAGGCTGGGGTGGCACCAACATGGATGTCAAGCCTTCGGGTTTTGCTCATTATCTGCGGGCGGCCTATATGCCATTTATCGGCAGCTGGGATACCGGGTTTGGGGTGCAGTTCTGGACCGGTGATGCCACTGTTGCAGCTGACGATGGCAGCGATATCGATATCAAGACGGATGGTTGGATAATCGATGCCCAGGCCCAGGGAGATGCTGGTGGTATGCCACTGGGGCTGTATGCCAGCTATGGACAATGCGAAGGCGATGCCGATCATTTCGCCGGTAACTGTGGCAACATCGATGATGCCGATGCATTCGGCGCACTCGCGCAGCTGGGTATTATTCCCAATAAGCTCAATATCTTTGCCGCCTATCGCGCTATGGATGTAGGCAAAGAGGCGGATACCAACTTCGATTCCTGGACCCTCGGCACGAATTATATGGCCGCACAGAATATCCGCCTTGAACTCTTTTACGTGTCTGAAAGCGGTTCTGGCGTAGACGCCAGATCCAATGATCGTGACGGTACCTTACTACTGCAATTGTTCGCCGGCTTCTAATTTGGGTGAGCAGTTAATCTAAAGCATGAACCCTAACTAACACATATCGGCCAACAGTGATTGATACAAAACAACTGTTGCAGGAGTGATAAAATGAAAATCCGCACCATCAGTAAACTAGTGTCCGCCATTCTCGGTGGAGTCTTCCTGGCGCAAGTTGCCAACGCCCAACCCTCGAATGTTTATGAAGGTTACAAACTGTTTAACGAAACCTGCTTTTTATGCCACGGCTTGGATGGCAAGGGAAAGGGCCCCCTGTCCATTAAATTAAATACGACAGTTGAAGATCTTACCGATAACACCGATTTGGCAAAGAAATCAGATCGGGATCTTTTCCGGATCATCCAGGGAACCGCCCCCCATGGGAGCATTAACGAAAGCATGCCGCAATGGGGTTTGGCGATCCCAGGGCCACAGATCCAATCCCTCGTCTCCTATATCCGTTTTCTGCATCAATCCAAACATCCGTTAATTGGTGACCCGGAGACGGGAAGAGCTGTTTATCAGCGATATTGTGCCGTATGTCATGGTAGTAACGGGAGAGGTAACGGGCCTCTGACAAATGTCATGGAGATGGAACCGGCGGATCACACCGATACCAAGAAAATGGCTGAGCTCACGAATGAAAAATTAGCCGAAGTGATTCGTGAAGGTGATGTCGACAGCAAACTGATGCCAGGCTGGAAGGAGATCCTGTCTGCGGATGAGATCAAGGCTGTGATCAGCTATATCCGTCTGCTCTCCAAACGATAATCGTTTTCTTTCAGTTCTTTCTATTTTCAATCAACGATTCAACCGCTCACATTCGTGAGCGGTTTTTTTGGTTAGAGTTCTTCCAGAATACGCTGCCGGATGTTTATATATTCGTCTTCAGAGATCAATCCATTGTCACGCAGATCCTGCAAACTTATCAGGCGTTGCTTAGCTGAACCTGATGACTGTATGTAGACTGGTTGCGATCTTTCTATTTGTGGGGTTTGGGTTTCAGGTATCTTGGTCTTTTTAAGGGGAACTGTTTGAACAGCCTTCTCCTGTACTAAAGGTTGTTCCTCACAAACCAGCTTTGCTTTTATTCCTGTCGCCCCAGCATTCATACCGACAGGTTGGTTTAAATCCTCACAACCTCTCTTTTTAAATAGAATTGTTCCGTAGACGTCCTGCTTGGACTGATCGTAAACAGTGGGAAAAAGGTCTCTCTGATCTATTTCCAGGGGTGTCTCACCAACCAGATCCCCCATCACATAGACTGTCGCACCCGGTGGCTCAGAGGTTACATGCACAGCTTTACTCGATGTAAACAATGTTGTTCCGCTACACCCTTGTATCACAGGCAGCAGGCAAAACAGTGTCGAGATTAAACGTGTATGCATACCCATTCTATATCCTCCAACTCTCTTTTCTTTCGACAGTATCAGACAGACAACTGAAAATATCACCGTCAAAATCAGGTCGTGTTTAATCTGACAGTAAAAAGGGGCCCGCAGGCCCCTTTTTTCGACGCAAGATCAGGCGGACTTGATCATGCTTCATCCACCGCTTTCATGCTGAGACGGATGCGGCCCTGCTTGTCCACTTCCAGCACCTTGACCTTGATTACATCCCCTTCGGAGAGCTTGTCGCTGACCTTCTCCACCCGCTCGTGGGAGATCTGGGAGATATGCACCAGGCCATCCTTACCGGGTAGGATGGTGACAAAGGCGCCGAAATCCATCAGCTTGGCCACCTTACCTTGGTAAATGGTGCCAACCTCAATGTCCGCGGTGATCAGCTCTACGCGCTTACGCGCATCCTCACCGGCACTCTTGTCGACCGAGAAGATCTTCACCACGCCATCGTCGGTGATATCAACAGTGGCGCCAGTCTCCTCGGTGATGGAACGGATGGTCACACCGCCCTTGCCGATCACATCACGGATCTTGTCCGGATGGATCTTGAACTCGATGATGCGCGGTGCGTGCTCGGACATCTCGACACGATGGGAGTCGATCACCTTGTTCATCTCATCCAGGATGTGCAGCCGGCCCTCTTTGGCCTGCTCCAGGGCGATCTCCATGATCTCTTTGGTGATACCCTGGATCTTGATGTCCATCTGCAAGGCATTGATACCCTCGGAGGTACCAGCCACCTTGAAATCCATGTCACCAAGATGGTCCTCGTCACCCATGATGTCGGTCAGCACCGCAAATTTGTCGCCCTCTTTGATCAGACCCATTGCCACACCAGCCACCGGCGCCTTGATCGGGACACCTGCATCCATCAGCGCCAGACTGGTGCCGCAGACAGAGGCCATGGAGGAGGAACCATTGGACTCGGTGATCTCGGAGACCACACGGATCGCGTAGGGGAACTCCGCAATGGTCGGCATACAGGCCAGCACACCCCGCTTGGCCAGACGGCCATGGCCGATCTCACGTCGCTTGGGGCTGCCCACCCGGCCGGTCTCACCGACACAGAAGGGAGGGAAATTGTAGTGCAGCATGAAGTGCTCACGCCGAGTGCCCTCCAGGGCATCGATGATCTGGGAGTCACGTTCGGTGCCCAGAGTCGTGATCACTATGGCCTGAGTCTCACCCCGGGTGAACAGGGCTGAACCGTGGGTACGGGGCAGTATGCCGGTACGCACGCTGATCGGGCGCACGGTGCGGGTGTCACGACCATCGATACGTGCCTCACCCTCCAGGATACGGCCACGGACCGTGCTCTTCTTGAGCTTCTCGATGCTCCCTTTGACCTGATCGGCACTCCAGCGGGGCTCTTCGCCCTCGGCCGCCGTGCAGAGTTTCTCAAGCGTAGCCGCAACCACCGCATCGATGGCGGCATAGCGCTCCATTTTGTCCGCGACCTTGTAGGCATCACCGATGCCTTGGGCAGCTTCAGCCTCCACTGCTGCGTTCAGCTCGGCATCCACCTCGGGCGCCGCATGGACTGCCGCTGGCTTGCCGACTTCCGCGGCCAGCTCCTTGATCATCTGAATGGGCATCAATGACTGTTCATGACCGAACAGCACCGCCCCCAGCATCACCTCTTCAGAAAGCTGATTGGCTTCGGACTCGACCATCAGCACCGCATCCTCGGTACCTGCCACGATCAGGTCCAGATCGGAATCCGGATTCACGCCAGCGGCCCCATTCAGAATATATTCTCCATCCTTATAGCCAACCCGGGCAGCACCCACCGGTCCGCCGAAAGGCAGGCCTGAAATAGCCAGCGCCGCGGAGGTGCCGATCAGGGAGGGTATCTCCGGGTCCACTGCCGGATTCAGAGACATCACGGTGATGATGACCTGCACCTCACTGGTAAAGCCCTTAGGAAACAAAGGACGGATCGGTCGGTCGATCAAGCGGGAGGTCAGAATCTCCTTTTCGCTCGGGCGACCCTCCCGGCGGAAGAAACCACCCGGAATACTCCCCGCCGCATAGGTCTTCTCCTGATAGTCGACCGTGAGGGGAAAGAAGTCGCGCTTCACGGCGCTTTTCGCTTCCACTACAGTCACCTGCACAACAGTATCGTCCATGTTGACCATCACGGCGCCATGGGCCTGGCGCGCGATCTCACCGGTCTCGATGGATACCTTATGCTCACCCCACTGAAATTCTTTTCTGATCAGAGTCACTAGCTAGTCCTCAAGTGCTGATAAAAGACGTCTTAACGACGCAGGCCAAGGCGGGAGATCAGATCGCGGTAGCGGTCCAGATCCTTGCTTTTCAGGTAATCGAGCAGTTTCCGGCGGGAGTTGACCATCCGCACCAGCCCCTGGCGCGAGTGGTGGTCCTGCTTGTGTTCTTTGAAGTGCTCGGTCAGCTGGGTGATGCGGGCGGTCAACAGGGCCACCTGTACCTCCGGGGAACCGGTATCGTTGGAAGCACGCTTGTACTCTTCAACGATGGTTTGTTTGTCTGCTGCGCTCATTGTCATGAGGCTTCTCCTCTAGGTTACGTCTTCAAGATAGGTGGCCCTGCTTAAGCCCCCCCGACAATGAGTTCAGGCAGGCTTGGCCACGATAAAAACCAATGGTAACTAATCAATTTCAGGACATCTGTCGCTGAGAACCGCGTAGTATGAGCGGATTCATCCTCTACAGCAAGAGCAAAAACTCAGACGTGATCAGGCATTCAATTTGCTGCTTGCAGCAGGCGCTTCGGGGCCACCCGCCCATCGTCCTGGATCTGACCCACACCCAGAAAATCCGTCTGATTGGCATACAATCTGACCCAGCCGCTGGTGGGAGCATTCGGCACCAGCACCGGCTGGCCCTGTTTGAGATAGAAGGCCGCATCCGCGGTCAGCATCACTTCCGGCCATTCCGCTAGCGCACTTTCCAGGGGCAGCAACCAGTTATCCATCTCCTCGAAGCGTTTTTCCCTGAAGGCCTCCTGTACCGATGCCAGACTATGTAACGCCTGATCGTCATAGGGACCGACCCGGGTGCGCTTTAATCCGTTCACATGGGCGCCACAACCCAGGCGTTTGCCGATATCCTCCGCCAGGGTGCGCACATAGGTGCCCTTCGAGCAGTGCACGTCCATAACGAATTCAGGCATTGCCATGTCGAGTAGGGTCAGGGAATGAATATGGATGGTACGGGTCTCCCGCTCCACCACCACACCCTGGCGCGCCAGCTTGTAGAGACGTTCGCCCTTGTGTTTGACCGCCGAGTACATCGGCGGCAGCTGCTGCTGCTCACCCAGAAACTCCCGCAGAGTCGCCCGGATCTGTTCTTCGGTGACGCCGCTGGGGTCATGGGTCTCCACCACCTCGCCTTCGGCGTCCGCGGTGGTGGTGGTCTCACCCAGTTTCACCGTCACCTGATATCGCTTGTCCGCATCCAGCAGAAAGGCCGACATCTTGGTCGCTTCACCGAAGCAGATCGGCAGCAGCCCGGTGGCCAGGGGATCGAGACTCCCGGTGTGTCCCGCCTTGGCGGCCTTGTAGAGGAACTTGACCTCCTGCAGTGCCTTGTTGGAGGTCAAACCCACCGGCTTATCGAGCAGTAGTACACCGCTGATATTGCGCCCTCTATTGTGACGACGTCCCATGTTGATACTCTTGAATCTATATTGATTGAGGGAAGCTAATCAGAATCGGCTTGATGCTCGACAGCCTGCTCGATCAGGGCATCCAGTTGCTCACCCTTTTCGATCGATTCATCATAGACAAACAACAATTTCGGCACGGTACGCAGCTTGAGTTGCCGCCCCAGCAGCCAGCGCAGATGGCCAGCCGCCTGGTTCAAACGTTTGCTGCACTCCGCCTGCGGCAACTGGCTGCTCATGACAGTAAAAAATACCTTGGCCTGAGAGAAATCCCTGACGACACGCACCTCCTGGATGGTCACCATGCCCAATTCAGGGTCCTCCTCGAACTCATCTCTCAGCAGATCGGCCAGTTCCCGCTGCAGTTGGGCGCCAACCCGATCGACGCGTTGAAAATCCCGCGCCATCGGTTATTCAACCACGCGTGCCACTTCGGTACGCTCGAACACCTCGATATGATCACCGACTTGAACATCGTTGTAGTTCTTCACGCCGATACCGCACTCCATGCCATTCTTGACTTCGTTGGCGTCATCCTTGAACCGGCGCAGGGATTCGAGCGCGCCTTCATAGATCACCACGTTGTCCCGCAGCACACGGATCGGACTGTTGCGCTTGACGATACCCTCGACCACCATGCAGCCTGCAATGGCGCCAATCTTGGAGTTGCGGAACACCTCGCGCACCTCTGCCAGACCAAGAATCTCCTCGCGGATCTCGGGGGAGAGCATACCGGAGATCGCCTTCTTCACATCATCGATGATCTCGTAGATGATGCTGTAGTAGCGCATGTCGATGCCCTGCTCCTCCACCACCCGCCTGGCTCCGGCATCGGCACGTACGTTGAAACCGATGATGATGGCGCTCGAGGTGACGGCCAGGTTGGCATCCGACTCGCTGATCCCGCCCACACTGGCAGCCACCACCAGCACCTTGACCTCATCCGTGGAGATCTTGACCAGGGATTCCTTGAGGGCTTCCACACTGCCTTGGACATCGGCCTTGACAATGATATTGAGGGTCTGGGTCTCGCCCTCCCTCATCCGGGTGAACATCTCATCCAGCTTGGCCGCTTTTTGCGCCGCCAGCCGGGTGTCGCGCAGTTTTTCATGTCGCAGGCTGGCTATCTCACGAGCACGCCGTTCGTCGGCAACCGCGCGTACGTCATCACCCGCCTCCGGTGTGCCTGAAAGCCCTAGCACCACCACCGGAATGGAGGGTCCGGCGCTCTTCACCGAATGACCGCTCTCATCGAACATGGCGCGCACCCGGCCAAATTCCTTGCCCGATACGATGATATCCCCTCGATGCAGGGTACCCGAACGAACCAGCACGGTCGCAACCGGGCCACGCCCCTTGTCCAGGGAGGATTCGACGATGGAACCGCTGGCATGACCCTCCTGCACGGCAGTCAACTCCAGCACTTCCGATTGCAGCAGAATGGCATCCAGCAGCGCATCGATACCCTCGCCGGTCTTGGCGGAGACCCGCACGAACATGGTATCACCGCCCCAATCCTCTGGAATGACCTCTTCATGGGAAAGCTCCTGAATAACCCGATCCGGATTGGCGTCCTCCTTGTCAATCTTATTGATCGCGACGATCAGTGGTACTTTAGCTGCCTTGGCGTGTTGGATCGCCTCCTTGGTCTGCGGCATCACACCATCATCCGCGGCCACCACCAGGATGACGATATCGGTTACCTTGGCGCCACGGGCACGCATCGCGGTAAACGCCGCATGGCCCGGGGTATCCAGAAAAGAGATCGTACCCTTGTCGGTTTCCACGTGATAGGCACCGATGTGCTGGGTGATTCCGCCCGCCTCGTTGGCCGCCACCTTACTCGCCCGAATATAGTCGAGCAGGGAGGTCTTACCATGATCTACATGCCCCATGATGGTGACCACCGGGGGACGTTGAACCTGTTCGCCCTGGGCCTCGGCCTCGTCTTCACTGCTCAGCAGATCCGCCTCGATATCCTCGTCCTTCTGGATAACAGGCGTGTGTCCCATCTCCTCCACTACCAGGGTTGCGGTATCCCGGTCCAGGGGCTGGTTGATGGTGACCATCATGCCCATTTTCATCAGTACCTTGATCACCTCCGCCGCCTTGATCGACATGCGCTGGGCCAGCTCGGCCACGGTCATGCTCTCCGGAATCTTTACCTCATGCACCACGGGGGCGGTGGGTTTTTGGAAGCCATGCTGAGCATCGGACGCCTGAGCTGACGCTGCCCGACGTCCGCTTGGCTTTTTCTTGCGTCGACCACGTTTGTCTTTGGCGACATGCAACTCCCTACGACCAACGCGGGGACCCTTCTTTTCTTCAGTGGCCTTGACCTCCTTCTCCTTACGCGGCGCCTTCTTGCCACGCGAGGTTTCCTGTTCTTGTTTGGCAAGTTTTTCCTGTTGCGCTTGCCGCTCCTTGGCCTTTTGCTCCGCCTCCTCCTCCGCAAGGCGCTTGGCCTCTGCTTCCGCCTTGAGGCGCGTCTGCGCCTCTGCCTCACGGACTGATGCCTCTTGCGCTTCCCGCTTGACACGTTCGGCCAACATGCGCGCCTCGGCCTCAGCCTCAATGGTTGCCTGCTGCTTCGCCTGTTCCGCCAGCGCCAGACGTGCCTCTTCCGCCTCTTGTAACGTGCTTTCATCCTGCACCACCGCGACACGTTTCACGTAGGTGCGCTTTTTTCTCACCTCCACACTGACTGTTTTCGACGGTGCGGATGAGGATGAGCGGCTGAGTGTACTCCGCCCCGACGCAGTGGGTTGGCGTAGTTCACTCACTGTTTTACGCCGCAGAGTGACCTTCTTGGGCGCAGCCGCGCTGGCCGTCTGCTGCTTGCCATGACTCTGACGCAAGTAGTTAAGCAGGTTGGTTTTTTCTTCATCCGTGATGGTGTCGTCGGGGTCTTTGGCCTGGATCCCGGCGTCCGCCAACTGTTCCATCAGGCGATCGGCAGGAATGCCTACGACTTTTGCTAGTTGCGATACCGTTACTTCACTCATTTAATCAGGCCTCTCGACTTTACCTTATCCATCTGTTCACACTGCTTTAATTATCTGCCACTGGTCTATCCATGAGCCTATTCCGTCTCTTCGAACCAGGGCGCCCGTGCGGTCATAATCAGTTTGCCGGCACGTTCTTCGTCCATGCCATCGATCTCCGTCAGGTCATCGATGGACTGTTCCGCCAGATCCTCCATGGTCACCACACCTCTACCCGCCAGAGTGTTGGCCAGATCCTTATCCATACCCTCCATCGTCAGCAGGTCTTCCGCCGGCTCCTTAAAGGCCTCTTCACTGGCGATGGCCTTGGTCAGCAACAAATCCTTGGCGCGATTACGCAGTTCCTGCACCAACTCTTCATCGAACTCCTCGATGGTGAGCATCTCTTCGATGGGGACATAGGCCACCTCATCGAGAGAGGTGAATCCCTCCTGCACCAGGATGACCGCAACATCCTCGTCCACATCCAGTTGTTCCATGAAGGTTTCGATGAACACCCTGGATTCGGTTTCGGTCTTCTCGGCAGACTGCGCCTCGTCCATGACATTCAGCTCCCAGCCAGTCAACTGACTGGCAAGACGCACATTCTGACCCCCACGACCAATGGCCTGGGAGAGGTTCTCTTCACTCACTGCCACATCCATGGCATGGGTATCTTCATCCACCACGATGGAAACCACATCAGCGGGTGACATGGCATTGATCACGAACTGGGCGGTATTGTCGTTCCATAGGATGATATCCACCCGTTCTCCGTTCAGCTCGTTGGAGACCGCCTGCACCCGGGAACCGCGCATCCCCACGCAGGCACCCACCGGATCGATGCGTGAGTCGAGGGCCTTCACCGCGATCTTGGCCCGCAGGCCGGGATCCCGTGCCGCGCCCCTGATATCGATCAGACCCTCACCAACTTCAGGCACCTCCAGTTTAAACAACTCGACCAGCAGGTCCGGCATGGTGCGGCTGATAAACAGCTGGGGTCCACGGGGTTCCGACCGGATCTCATACAGATAGCCGCGCAGGCGGTCGCCAACCCGTACCGAATCCTTGGGAATCATGTGTTCACGGCCGATGAAGGCCTCAGCGTTGCCGCCAAGATCGAGAAAAACATTCCCGCGGTCGATACGTTTTACCACACCGGTAACCAGTTCACCCTCACGTCCACTGTAGGCCTCGACCACCTTGGCGCGCTCTGCCTCACGCACCTTTTGCACGATGACCTGCTTTGCGGCCTGAGCGGCGATACGACCAAACTCGATCGAATCGATAAGATCCTCGACAAAATCACCCTCCTCGATCTCCGGGTTCTCCAACCTGGCCGCTTCCAGGGTAATCTGACGCAATGGGGCATCCGATTCATCTTCCGCATAACTCTCGACCACTTCCCAGCGTCTGAAGGTTTCATAGTCTCCAGTTTCTCGGTCGATCGAAACCCTGACCAGAATATCGTCACCGTTTCGCTTGCGCGTTGCGGAGGCCAGCGCTGCCTCGATGGCCTCGAAGATGACTGGTTTCTCAACATCTTTTTCGTTGGAAACCGCGTCGACAACCAGCAGAATCTCTTTACTCATCTGTCGTTTCCCAATTCAGAATTCCGGTATCAAACGGGCTGTAACTATCTCATCTAGCGGAATACGATAGAGCGTCCCATCGTCCTCTAGCAAAACCCTCTCCTCTTCCACGCCCTGCAACACACCTGTAAAGCGGTGGCGGGTTTCGATCTTGGAGCGCGTTTTTATGCGCACCTTGTGTCCCTCGAATCGTTCGAAATGCGCCTTCTCGAACAAGGGCCTGTCCAATCCCGGCGAGGAGACCTCCAGGCGATAATGTTCACGAATCGGGTCCTCCACCTCGAGAACACCACTCACCTGATGACTGACCTGTACACAATCATCCATGTTGATGCCGTCTGCATGATCAATATAGATCCGCAGCAACATCTCCCCCTTGCCCTGCCCGATCAGTTCGACACCGACCAGCTCATAACCGAGCAGTTCGACTTCATCACGTAGCAAGCGGACCAGTTTGTCAGGTGCAGAACGCATTTTTCACCGCAATAAAAAATGGGCCAATGGCCCATTCCATAACATCCCGAAACTCCTTGGCGAACCCTGCCTTTGACTACAGTACAGAATCCTGGGCTAGCTCATTGTTTTTTATAAAACCAATGAAGAGCTTCGAAAACAAAAAAACCCCGTTTAACGGGGTTTTTATTATAATTGGTGGCTGGAGCAGACAACCAACATAGCAGACTGGTTACTGCGAGAAACAACACCGCTGTTCCAAAGCGCGCGCTCAACCCATAAGGGAGCGCCACCTTCAAAGAGCGCGCATTCTAGCAAAATTCCATCGTCCTGTTCAACCTAAGGGTCGCGGAAAAATGAATTATCCGCAAATCACGCTCACATTTGGGCGATTGGATTGAGTAAAACCGTAAGACATCGCTGCCGGCATCCTGCCTCTCGCGACACTGGCACCTCCCTGTGCGGCGTAGCTGGGCTAACAGGGAGATGTTTGCCCGTTGACTGCGTCGGCTGAATACCTGTTCAGGATTCGATGTTGATCAGCAGCACCACGCCATCCACACCGGTAACCTTGACCTGAGTGGCGGCTGGACAGTCCCTGCCACGGATCTTCCAGGTACTGTCATCCACCCGGATCTTGCCTTCACCGTTGATGATCGGCTCTTCCAGAGTGAAGGTACGCCCGATGTACTGCTCACCCCGACGATTGAGATTGGGTTGATCGGTCTTGATTGGATGGCGCTGCAGGATGAGGCGCGCCGCGAGAATATCGGTCACACTGAACAGAGCGAAGATCAGCAGCTGGTACTGCCAATCCAGCTCGGGGAAGGCGAGCAGGATGCCGCCGACGATGCCTGCCGCCAGGCCCATCCAGATGAAAAAGACACCGGGAGAGAAGACCTCCAGAATGACCAGCACCACGGCCAGGATGAACCAGTGCCAGTAGTCGAGGTTATGCAGCAGTTCCACTACGCACTGTCTCCTCTACGTTTATTGAAGGCCTCTTTGGTCAGCTCGGCGATACCACCGATGGAGCCGATCAGGCTGGTGGCCTCCAATGGCATCAGTATGACCTTCTGGTTTTCCGCGGAGGCGATACTCTGCAGCGCCTCGGTATACTTCTGGGCCACGAAGTAGTTGATGGCGTTCACGTCACCCTTGGCGATAGCCTGGGAGACCATGTCGGTAGCCTTGGCCTCCGCCTCGGCCAGACGCTCCCTGGCTTCTGCCTCGCGGAAGGCGGCCTCCTTCTCGCCTTCGGCCTGCAGGATAGTGGCCTGCTTCTCACCTTCGGCCCTGAGGATCTCCGCCTGCCGGGTGCCTTCCGCCTCCAGGATCTTCGCCCGCTTGTCACGCTCCGCCTTCATCTGACGCGCCATGGATTCCACCAGATCCCTGGGCGGCGAAATGTCCTTGATCTCAATACGGGTTACCTTGATGCCCCAGGGGGTGGTGGCATCGTCCACTACGGTGAGCAGCTGGGTGTTGATCTTGTCACGTTGAGAGAGCAGTTCGTCCAGGTCCATCGAGCCCATCACGGTACGAATGTTGGTCATGGTCAGGTTGAGGATCGCCCGGATGAGGTCGTTCACCTCGTATGAAGCCTGGGCGGCATTCAGCACCTGGAAGAAGATCACCCCATCGGCGGTGACCATGGCGTTGTCCTTGGTGATGACCTCCTGGGAGGGGACGTCGAGCACCTGCTCCATCATGTTCTGCTTGTTGCCAATCTGGTCGATCACCGGCACGATCAGGTTGAGGCCGGGGCGCAGGGTCTTGGTAAAGCGACCGAAGCGTTCCACGGTGTACTCCATCCCCTGGGGTACCCGTTTTGCCCCGAGTGAGACTATGACGATTGCCAGAACCAGAACCGCAAGAACAAATACATCCATGGTGTTTCCCCATTATTTGAAAGACTAGCTCTACAAGATGGTGTATAGCTGCAAGGATTTCAATGGTGCGATTGGTCGGTTGCTGGCTTCGTGTCACACTTGGGCCATGAAGCGAACCGTCAAGCCTCCAAAGTCCCTGTTGCGTAAGGGCCGCGGAAAAAATGATTTGTCCGAAGATCACGTTCATATTTGGGTGAGATTTGGGCGATTTGATTGAGCAAATCCGCAAGACTAGCTGGACTAATTTGAGGAATTTGCGATTGAAAATCGTCCAAAGGTTACCCGAAGAGGGGCGTGAGATAGGATAAATCTTTTTTTCCGTGGCCCTAATTCTACTTTGTTAGATTACTCATCAACCTAAGCCATTGATAAGTCATGCTG
>CBDVCD010000013.1:0-31266 GCA_965372385.1 uncultured Gammaproteobacteria bacterium
TCAGATTCGGTGTCACTGATCCAGCGCTGGCCTGGGATGAAGTCAGGCATTGGGAAGATTCCCTTGGAAAAGCCGGGGATGATAATGATTCCAGGGTGTTATATCCAGTGTTGAGGCGTTGGTACCTGGATGTCCGGGGGACAAGGCTCTACTCCGTTAAATGCCAACAGACTTGAGAATATTCTCCCTGCCTGAATAATAGTAGGCGAATCTTAAGAGGGTGATAGCAGTGGGAAAGATATTCGAGAGTCTCCTTTGGAATAGCCGATTGGTGGTGCTGTCGGCGGTAGTGGCCAGTCTGCTGGCGGCGATCGCGATGTTCTATATGGCCTCCGTGGATGCCTTCTATATGATCAGTCATCTGGGGGATTATGCCTCCCCTGCGCTGGCGCCGGCGGATCGGGTGATTCTGCGTTCCACTACGGTAACGCATGTGGTCGAGATCGTGGACGGCTACCTGCTGGCGACAGTGCTGTTGATTTTTTCCCTCGGCCTCTACGAATTGTTCATCAGTAAGATCGATCTGGCCCAGGAGTCGGAAGGTGTCTCCAATGTCCTGATGATCACCAGTCTGGATGATCTCAAAAGCCGCCTGGCCAAGGTGGTGATGATGATCCTGGTGGTGCGTTACTTCGAGTTTGCTCTGGGGATGCAGTTTACGACGGCGCTGGAGCTGCTCCAGTTTGCCGGGGGCATCGCCTTGCTGGGTCTGGCCCTCTACCTTTCCCATATGGCGGATAAGGCGGGCAGCCATTGATCCCATCCTCCGGGCCTGGAACCTATGTGCAACTTTCCGGGCAAACGGTAATCGTAGGTGAAGTTGTATGAAGTGAGCCTGTAAGCGGGGTGTAAAATTCAGTGCATGGTAATATAATCGGCGGTCCGGATGGGGAAGAGGTAGCTTGTGGCTCTTCACCTTCGACAGTTTTTTTAACACAAGAATAGAGGTTAATCCCTATGATGAAGATGAAAGGTTTGGTGCTGGCTGTCAGTGCTGTTCTCTCCCTGGGTGTGATGGGTTCCGCCGCTGCTGCTGATGGTGCTGCACTCTTCAAGTCCAAGACCTGCTTCTCCTGCCATGGTCAGGATGCCAAGACCCCGATCATGCCGACCTACCCGAAACTGGCCGGTCAGAATGCCGATTATGCCTACAACCAGATGATGGACATCAAGAGTGGTGCGCGTAATAACGGCCAGACTGCAGCCATGAAAGGGATCATGGCCATGGTTTCCGCGGAAGAGGCAAAAGCCATCTCTCAATGGCTCAGCACTCAGTAAGTCAGCGCTGGCTCAGTTCGATTATTATTTTGTAACAACTGAGGCATCCTGAAGGGTCGATGGTACTGCCATCGGCCCTTTTTTTACCGGAGATAGTCATGCTTAAAAAAAGCGTTTCAACCTTTTTGGCTGCCGCCCTTTTGGGGTTTGCTGGATTGGCCCTGGCCCAACCGGCAGCGGATCGGGTTGAGGTAAAAGACCCCTATGTGCGTGCGGTCCCCCCGGGACAACCCAACTCCGCCTCATTCATGATGCTGCACAATGGCGATAACCAGGATCATGCACTGGTGGGGGCGGAGAGTCAGGTGGCCAAGTTTGTGGAGTTGCATACCCATACCCTGGTGGATGGCATGATGCGCATGCGCCAGGTGGAGAAGATCGATCTGCCGGCGGGCAGGATGACCGGCCTGCAGCCGGGTGGGCTGCATATCATGCTGATCGGACTCCAGCGGACATTGACTCCAGGAGAGGATGTTCCACTCAGTCTGCTCTTTGAGGATGGATCGAAAGCCGAAGTGAGCACGCCAGTGCGTAAGTTGCAGATGCACATGAAACAGATGGACCATACGGGACATGAGCATATGGAGAATCATTAAACCGTTTCTCGGTTTAATGGCCGCAGAGGCCTGCGTATGCCGGGCGGACCGTCTGTGTAAGCTTCCACCAGCAGTTTTTTTAATCGGAAACTAGATGTTGCCGTCTCCTTTCACCTCCACGGAAACCCTTCGCGCGGCCTTCGCGTCGGGGCTACGGGAACTGCTCGGACAACCCGGCCTGGGCGTCTATATTCTTGCCCATGCCAATGCCAGCTTCGATGGGGCGATATTCGACCAGTTAAAGCGGTTGCTCAAGCAACGCTTTGAGCAATTATCCGATGCCTGCCGTGAGGCGCTGGGCAATGGCCGTGAGATGACCGGCGCACCAGATGATCAAGTGGTGTTTTTAAAGCTGATGGCGATCGGTTTCGCCGGTGTGCAGTTGACCGAATTTCGCCAGGAGGCCGAGTGGGAACTACAGTTCAACCACATCCGGGCCTTCCGTCCCGCCCGCATGGCGGAGGTCTCGGTCAGTGGCATACACCAACCCTTCAAACCTGACGGATTTCACTTCAACAAGCCCTTTCTGCGAAAAGAGGTCTTTTGGGCCGGGGAGTTACAGGGGTTGGAGGTGGAACTGCTCTACAACAAGTTTCCCTTCTCCCCATTGCACGGATTGTTGGTGCCTGAGCGACGTTCACGGGAACCCCAGTTTCTCTCCCATCCTTATCACCTCTACATCTGGGCCTTGACCGAGATGATGGGCAGGGGGCTTCCCGGTGTGGGGTTTGCCTATAACAGTTATGGCGCCTATGCGTCTGTCAACCATCTCCACTTCCAGCTGTTCATCCGTGAGTTCCCTCTGCCATTGATCTCAGACAGCTGGCGGCATAATGGGGGTGAGTCGGATTATCCCACTGACTGTGAAGTGTATACATCCGCCGCTCAGGCCTGGCAGCGGCTGGATGATTTGCATAAGCGGGAGGTCAGCTACAATCTGATCTACCTGCCCGGCAGGCTCTACTGTCTGCCCCGTAAGACCCAGGGCAGTTACCCCCACTCGCCCTGGACCAATGGTTTTGCCTGGCATGAACTGGCTGGCGGTATCACCACCTTCAGTCGGGCAGACTATGAAACCCTGGATTCCCTGGCCATCCGCGGGGAGATGAAAAAGCTGAAGCTGGAATGATGAGTCTTGAATCCCAGGGTAATCAATCAAGCCATTCGATCAGATAGTAGAGCCTCACCCCCTCTGATGAGCGAGAAGGACCCATGACTCTGGCGGGGTGGGTATCGTTTGCCTGCTTCGCTGCCGCGATGGCCTCTTCGGCGGACGCCAGCACGCTAACGCAGTTTTCGGGAAAGCGTTTACGCCGCTGGCTGGGGGTGTAAACCGTGGCGAAGCAGCGTTTGACGATCGAGTTGTCCGGGTCCTGTTGCATGATTTATCACCTTGAAGGAGTGCGGGTCCGGGTTGAAATTGACTGATGGATAATCTTTTGTTGATTTGGTGATGGGGCAAGCCTATTTTGACCTTTATTAGGATATTCTGCTATAGTTCTGCGGCTTTTTTGAGGATTTATAGGTCTCGTGGCTGGGGTTTCTGCAACCTCCGGCGAGAGTGCCTGGATAGAAAATTTAACCTGAATTATTCAGCAATAACACAGCGGAATTCATCATGAATAAATGGTTAGTAACTGCTTCAATCGTACTTGCACTGTCAGTAAGTGGTATTCAGGCCGCGGGTAATGCAGACGCGGGTAAGACCAAATCGGTTGCCTGTATGGCCTGTCATGGTCCTGACGGCAACAGTCCCGTCAATCCAATCTGGCCAAAGCTGGCCGGGCAGCATCCGAAATATATCGAGAAGCAGCTCAAGGATTTCAAGTCGGGCGCGCGCACCGATGCCACCATGATAGGCATGGTCGCACCACTCAACGAGCAGGACATGGCTGATCTGGCGGCTTATTTCGCCAGCCAGGCAAAAAAGGGTGGTAGCGCGGCGGCCGATCAAATGAAGGCCGGTGAAAAGATCTATCGTGCGGGTAATTCAACTACCGGTGTAGCGGCCTGCATGGCCTGTCATGGCCCGGCCGGATCAGGTAATCCACAGGCCAATTTCCCGGCCTTGGCAGGTCAGCATGCCCCGTACGTAGAAAAGGCGCTGAAGGATTTCCGGGATGGTGCTCGTACCAATGATGCCAACAGTATGATGCAGGGTGTGGTCGCCCGCATGAGTAATGCTGAAATGACCGCGGTTGCCCAATACATACAAGGGCTTGGCAAATAAGGCCATTGGGTCGCTGCTGGGTATAGGGGAGGCGGCCGGTTAGCCACCTCTGCCATTTTGCGATAAACTGTGCGAATGTACTCAAGCCGTGCACCAGAGTTGCCGTAACATAGGGGAAGATTTATTAACCATCCTAAGGCGCTAGTGATGAATAGAGAGATCAAGCATGTTGGATTGGCCAACGCCGATGCGCATCGATTGCGTATTCTTAGCTATAACATCCAGGCCGGGGCGGATACCCGTCGCTATCGTGAGTATGTCACCCATAGTTGGAAAAGCCTGCTTCCCCATCGGGATCAACTGCAGAACCTGGATCATATTGCCCATCTGTTGAAGGATTTCGACCTGGTCGGACTTCAGGAGGTGGATTCGGGCAGTCTGCGTAGCGGTTTTATCGATCAGACCGAGTATCTTGCCAATCAGGCCGGTTTTCCTTACTGGTTCAAACAGGTAAACCGCAAGCTGGGCAAACTTGCCCAGCACAGCAATGGCCTTCTCAGCCGGGTACGGCCCAGCACGATCGTTGAGCACAAACTGCCGGGACTGCCGGGGCGGGGCGCCATGTTGATCGAGTTTCAGACCAGTGAGAAGCCACTCGGTATCTGTATCATGCATCTGGCCCTGGGGCGCCGCGCCAGGCTCCGTCAGCTCTCCTACGTGAGCGAGTTGGTGTCACACTACTCGCATCTGGTGATGATGGGGGATTTCAACTGTGAGTGCGGTTCCCGGGAGTTTCGCTGGTTGCTGGACAAGACCGACCTGCAACAGACTGCCTGTGAAACGATGACCTTCCCCAGTTGGCGACCGAACCGTAAACTGGACCATATTCTGACCTCTCCCAGCCTGCGACTGGCCAAGGCGGAGGTACTGAACTACGCCCACTCCGACCATCTGCCGATCAGCGTTGAGCTGGAACTGCCGGAGAATGTGACCCTGTCCCAGGCCGCCTGATCTGTCTATTGGTCCTGGATGTAGAAAAAACGCCACCCGACACTGTTCTTATCACTCTCTTCGAGCGCCTTCAACAGCTCAGGTGATGGAATGGCCTCATTCGGGAAGATATTCTCCACAAACAGAAACAGGCGTCCGCTGCCGGCGGACTGGCGCCAGTTGTAGGTGGCGGGGTTCTGCTGATGGCCGCAGTGCGGGCAGCTTGCCAGGAAAGTGTCGGGGGCCTCGAGCCACTGGTCGATGAGGGGCTGCCATTGGGGGATGCGTTTTCTGCAATTTTCACAGCTGGGTTGGGTGGTGTTCTTGCCATTTAAAAAAATCGGTTGAGGGTGTGGCCCATCGATAATCAGGTGACAGAAGGGCTCTCCGTCATGGCTCGGTTCCAGCTGGATGAAGGGTGAGCAGCCCATGAAGGAGACCAGCTGCATGAAGCGCTCGCCCAACAGATAGTGCCGACCATTCATGCCCTCTACCAGCCCACTGCAGAAGCGAATCTCATGCAGCCGTTCCAGGATGGTATCGAGTCCTGTTGGCAGGTAAAAAGGGTCCTGAGGTGTAAGCACAAGCCGACCGGTATGCATCTTCATGGCTTAGGTGTGTGTGCCGGTCGGTACAGGGGGACGGCGGTGATGCTGTTTTTCGGCGAGCCATCCACCAGTTTGTCGCTATAGGTCAGATAGATCAGGGTATTGCGCTGGCTATCGTAAAAACGTACGACCTGCATGGTCTTGAACAGGATTGAGGTACGCTGCTTGAACACCTCCTCCCCATCCCGCTGCTTGCTGCGGATATCTTCCGTCAGTTGCACCGGACCGGTTTGGCGGCAGGCGATGGAGGCATCCGAGGTATCCTCGGCCAGCCCGATGGCTCCACTCATCCCACCGGTTTTCGCCCGGCTGAGGTAGCAGGTGACCCCGGGTACCGCCGGGTCATCGAAGGCCTCGATCACCACCTTGTCGTTGGGCCCAAGCATATGAAACCGGGTGCTGACACTGCCCAGCTGCTCAGCGTGGGCGGTGGACTGCAGGGTAATCAACATAATCGAAACGATGAGTGGTTTCAGCATGGAACTCCTCGCAGGGAATCTGGCGCGAAAGTGATTTTGACCTATCGAGCTTCTCAAACGGTGTTTTCTGATGTTAGCTCTCTAAACAGGCCCTGCCGATGCAATGGTGGCAAATGCGCCTCATGAGTCATCTTCGCGGTGATATTCCCCTTCAATCACCCGATTTCCCCCTGAAGCTTTGGGCGTTTTGGGACCGCCAGCCGGACGCATGACTCCTCCCCCTTTCAAACCAGCAATCAATAGCCAGCGTCTGAATGGGGGAACCAAGAAGGCAAACCCCACCGCATCGGTTACGAAACCCGGCAGCAGGAGCAGGACACCGCAGATCAGCAGCACCGTGCCTTCCATCATTTCGATGGCGGGGACTTCACCCCGATCGATCATATCCCGCACCTTCATCAGGGTTGAGAAGCCCTGAGTACGGACCATCCAACCCCCGAGGATTGCGGTGAATACAGTCAGAAAAATGGTGGAGAAGGCGCCGATCTGAGCCCCCACCTTGAGCAGAAAATAGAGCTCTGTGAGAGGAATACCAACGAATATCAGCAAGAAAATGAGTATCGGGTTCATGTCGTGAGCTTACGCTCCCCCTGCTACTGGGACAAGTCACCCTAGAATCTGCAGTTGGACGGGCTAGAGTGTGTGTTTGTGGTGGTGCGGATCTAGGCGCAACGACGCGGAATAGTTATTCTATTCCAAGGAGTTGCAACGCAGAGATGCGCCGCCACAAGCGTGCAATCTACCCCGTAGCGTGACTCACCTGGTAGGTGAATAAGCTTATTGGCGCTAATTTCTCTCATAACAGTACCTTACTATCAGAATGGAGCGGTCAACTGCAGTTTCTAGGGTCACTCCCCCATAGGCAATTTCATCTAGCCAGGTCCCAAAAAATGCTTCACATTTTGCGTCAGCCTGCCTCTATATAGTATTTTCTCCAGATGTCGACTTCCATTCTTTTGACTCTGTGCACCGTCCCCGACCGGGACACGGCCATGAAGCTGGCCGAAAAGCTGGTGGACAGTGAACTTGCGGCCTGCGTCAACATCATCGCACCGATCACCTCCGTCTATCGGTGGGAGGGAAAGCGGGAGATAGCTGATGAGTTCCTGTTAATGATCAAAACCACGGCGGGGCAATATGCGGCACTGGAGTCGGCAATCCAGACACTCCACCCCTATGAACTTCCAGAGATTCTTGCAGTCCCTGTAGAACAGGGCCTGCAAGGCTACCTCGACTGGGTTGAACGATGCACAACAACAAGATTCTGATATTTCTACTCCTCATACTTACCAGCCTGAACCTATGGTCTCAGGAGAGCTCGGCGGAAGATGACCTGTTGATGCCCGACCAGGCCTTCCAGATCAAGGGCCGTACCGATGGGACGGATCATCTGATCGTGGAGTGGCAGATCGCCGATGGTTACTACATGTATCGGGACAAGATACGTTTCGAGACCGACTCCGTGGGTATCGAGTTGGACGAACCTCTGTTGTCAGAGGCCAAAATCAAGCATGACGAATTCTTTGGTGAGGTGGCGATCTACCGCAACCTGGCCAGTGCCCGCATCCCAATCCAGCGTGACCAGGGCTCGGCGGAAACCATCACGCTTCAGGCCCGCTCCCAGGGCTGCGCTGACCTGGGCATCTGTTTTCCACCCCATATCCAGGAGATCCTGTTGGCCCTGGAACCCATGCCAACACCTGCTCTCGATGAGATGACTGGCCAGGCTGGCGATAGCCTCAGCGCCATCATGGGCAACAATAGCAGTCCACTGTTTGGGAATAGCGCCGAGGACGAGATCCTCGATCCAGAGCAGGCCTACCACCTGAGCGTGGTGGTTGAGGATGGCAGCCACTTGCGCTTGCTGTGGAACATTGCGGATGGCACCTATCTTTATCAGGACAAGATCGATCTGAAGCTGCTCGAGGCGGATGGGGTAGCGATTGGCGATTATCAGCTGCCGCCCCCCGAAATCAAACAGGACGCCATCAAACCTGATGGCACCATCGGGGATGTACCTCTCTACCACCATGAAATTGACTTGCTGCTTCCCCTATCGCGGAGTAATAACGCGGCCACATCCATCACCCTGGAAGCCGGCTATCAGGGTTGCGCGGAACTTGGGATCTGCTACCCACCAATCCGCAAGCAGTTCACCCTGTCACTGCCCGCTATCGCGACTGTCGAGGCGGCAACCATCGCATCTCTCAGCGAACCACCTGCCACTCCCTCTGTAACCAGTGAGCCTCTTTCGGAAGTGGACGAGATTACCGCCACCCTGGCGGGCGGTTCCCTGCTGATGGTGATTGGTGTCTTCTTTCTGCTGGGACTGGGACTTGCCTTTACCCCCTGCATCTTTCCCATGATCCCAATCCTCTCGGGCATCATCGCCGGCCAGGGGGCATCGATCACCACCCGCAAGGCCTTCATCCTTTCGCTGGTCTATGTACTGGCCATGGCGATCACCTACACCCTGGCGGGTGTACTGGCAGGCTTGTTTGGCGGCAACCTGCAAGCCACTTTCCAGAATCCCTGGATCCTCAGTGCCTTTGCCGGGGTCTTTGTCCTGCTGGCATTTTCCATGTTCGGCTTCTATGAACTGCAACTCCCCAGCAGCCTGCAGAGCAGGCTCACCGAGATCAGCAATAAGCAACAGGGCGGGACTCTCTTTGGTGTGGCCATCATGGGTTTTCTTTCGGCCCTGATCGTGGGTCCCTGTGTGGCGCCACCGCTGGCCGGTGCGTTGATCTATATCGGCCAGACCGGCGATGCCCTGCTCGGTGGTCTGGCCCTGTTCGCCCTCAGCATGGGCATGGGGGCTCCACTGCTCGCGATTGGTGCCTCAGCGGGTAAACTGCTGCCCCGGGTCGGCAGCTGGATGGATACGGTAAAGGCGGTGTTCGGTGTCACCATGCTGGGGGTGGCCATCTTTTTGCTGGAGCGCATCATTCCCGCCGAAATCGCCTTGCTGCTCTGGGGCATCCTGCTGATTGTATCCGCCATCTACATGGGTGCGCTGCGTCATCTGGAGATCGAAGCGAGCGGCTGGCAAAAGCTCTGGAAGGGGCTGGGCGTAGTCTTTCTCGTCTACGGCACCCTGATGCTTATAGGCGTCTCGGCGGGTGGTAAGGATACCCTGCAACCCCTGCGTGGTCTGGCTGTTGGCGGGGGTGGTGGCCATGCCGCGGAGGAGTTGATCTTCAAGCGCATCAAAACCCTGGATGATCTGCGGCGCGAGGTTGCCAATGCCAGCGCTCAAGAGAAAACCGTTATGCTCGACTTCTATGCCGACTGGTGCATCTCCTGTAAGGAAATGGAGAAATATACCTTCAGCGACCCAAAGGTTATCGATGCCCTGCGGGGTACTCTGCTGTTGCAAGCCGATGTGACCGCCAACGACGCACAGGATCAGGCCCTGCTGCAGGACCACTTTGGCCTGCCGGGACCACCGGCCATCATGTTCTATGGCAAGGACGGCAAAGAGAGAAAAAATTATCGGGTCGTGGGCTTCAAATCAGCCGAGGAGTTCGCCGATCACATTACCCAGGCCCTGCGCTGAACAGGGACTATACGAACGCGATAACCTCTGTTTCGCAGGAGCAGGGGGGCGTTAAATTCAGGAAAAATCTTCTTGTGCGGTACCTGCGCCAGCGTGATTGTAATCCATGTTACACCAGTATCTTGTAACGATCTTGGTGAAATATGTATTGAAACTGGACAAAATCAACTGGATCTTGCAGTATTCCATCGTTATGCGTTATTCTGCCTGGCGAAGCCGTTTTTCCGCTTGATCGTCTTCTCCAACACCCTGAGATCCAAGTTTCAGCCTCTGGAAATCGACACTATGGCGACCATCCTGGTACTCAACGGCCCCAATCTCAATCTGCTGGGCATGCGCGAGCCGGAACACTATGGTCGGGATTCACTGGATGATATCCGCAAACGGCTGGAACAACAGGCGGAAGCGGTCGGACACCGGCTCGAATTCCGCCAAAGCAATGCAGAACACGAACTGGTGGAGTGGATCCACCAGGCCTTTCAGGAGGGGATTGAGTTTATCCTCATCAACCCAGCCGCCTTCACACATACCAGTGTTGCCCTGAGAGATGCCCTGTTGGGTACGGCAATTCCTTTCATCGAAGTGCATCTATCGAATATACATGCCCGCGAGCCCTTTCGCGGCCACTCCTATCTTTCCGACAAAGCCATTGGCGTAATCACCGGACTAGGCGCCCAGGGTTATGAACTCGCCTTGCAGGCTGCCGTCAAGCGCCTCGACGCCTACTAAACAAACGAGACCGAACACCATGGATATCCGTAAAGTAAAGAAACTGATCGAGTTGCTGGAAGAGTCCGATATCGCCGAAATCGAGATTCACGAGGGTGAGGAGTCGGTGCGTATCAGCCGTCAACACGCCCTGTCTGCCCAGCTCGCCGCCATGCCTGCTGCTCTTGCCGCCGTTCCCTCGCCAACGCCTGTCGCTGAAACACCTGCGGTGGTGGAATCGGCGGAAGAGATTAAGGGCCATACGGTAAAATCGCCCATGGTAGGCACCTTCTATCGTTCCCCTTCGCCCGGTAGCAAGTCCTTTGTCGAAGAGGGCCAGCAGGTTGCGGAGGGAGATACCCTCTGCATCATCGAAGCCATGAAGATCCTTAATCAGATCGAGTCCGACAAGGCCGGCACAGTGAAGAAGGCCCTGGTGGAAAACGGCCAGCCCGTTGAGTACAACGAACCCCTCTTTATCATCGATTGAGCTGTACCATGATTGATAAAATAGTTATCGCCAACCGCGGCGAGATCGCCTTGCGTATATTAAGGGCCTGCAAGGAGCTGGGGATCAAAACCGTCGCTGTCCATTCGGAGGCCGACAGGGATCTGAAACATGTGCTACTGGCAGATGAATCGGTCTGTATCGGACCGGCCTCCTCCGCTGAAAGTTACCTGCAGATCCCAGCCATCATCAGTGCGGCCGAGGTCACTGACTCCGTAGCAATCCACCCAGGTTATGGTTTTCTTTCCGAGAATGCGGATTTTGCCGAACGCGTGGAAAATAGCGGTTTTATCTTCATCGGTCCCAAGGCGGAGACTATCCGCACCATGGGAGACAAGGTAGCCGCCATTGAATCGATGCAAAAGGCCGGTGTGCCCACGGTTCCCGGTTCCGACGGTCCCCTGGACGACAACGCAACACGCACCAAACAGCTGGCCACCCAGATCGGCTACCCGGTGATCATCAAAGCCGCGGGAGGTGGTGGCGGTCGGGGCATGCGCGTGGTTCATTCAGAGGCCACCCTGCTGAATGCCGTGGCAATGACCCAGGCAGAGGCAGAGGCCGCCTTTGGTAACGGCATGGTCTACATGGAGAAGTATCTGGAGAATCCCCGCCACGTGGAGTTTCAGGTCCTCTCGGATACCCACGGCAATGCAGTCCACCTCGGCGAGCGCGACTGCTCCATGCAACGACGCCATCAGAAGGTGGTGGAGGAGGCGCCGGCTCCAGGCATCAGCGAAAAGCAGCGCCGGGATGTGGGTGGACGCTGTGCGGAGGCCTGCCGCCAGATTGGTTACCGCGGCGCCGGAACCTTCGAGTTCCTGTATGAAAATGGGGAATTCTACTTCATCGAGATGAACACCCGGGTACAGGTCGAACATCCGGTCACCGAACTGATCACCGGCGTCGATATTGTGCAGGAACAGATCCTGATCGCCAGCGGCGAACCCCTCAGTCTGAGCCAGGAGGATGTTAGCCTCACCGGCCATGCAGTGGAGTGTCGCATCAATGCGGAGGACCCGAAAAATTTTCTGCCGAGCCCTGGCACGATTACCCAACTGCATATGCCAGGAGGCCCCGGCATACGTGTGGATACCCATATCTACAATGGTTACAGGGTACCACCCTACTACGACTCCATGATCGGTAAGCTGATTGCCTACGGCGCCAACCGCCAATCCGCCATCGCCCGCATGCGCATCGCCTTGGAGGAGATGGTAATCGGCGGCATCAAGACCAACATCCCACTGCAGCTGGAGATCATGAAGGATACCGCCTTCCAGGCCGGAGGGGCGAATATCCATTATCTGGAAAAGAAACTGGGGCTCTAGTACTCCGTCAAGGTTGTATTAATGGGTTCAGCGTTAGCGACGCATAATTCAAAAATCATCCTCATGTCCTGGCTGCAGATCTCTATCGATACCAGCGAAGCACAGGCCCCGCTGCTGGAACGGCTGTTCGAGAACCTGGGGGCGCTCTCCGTCACCCTGGGGGATGCCGGCGACCAGCCACTGCTGGAGCCGAAACCCGGCGAAGAGCACATCTGGCATACCACCCGCGTCAGCGGACTCTTCGAAGCGGAACGGGATGCGGATGAACTGCGCTCCGCCATCAACCAGGCCCTGAATCCTGACCTAACCCGTAGCCTGCAACTGCAAAGGTTGGAAGACCGGGTCTGGGAGCGGGTCTGGCTGGAGCATTTTCATCCGATGAAATTCGGCCGGCGTCTTTGGGTCTGCCCGGATGGTCAGCTCCCCAGCGAAACAGATGCTGTCATCGTTCAGCTGGACCCGGGGCTTGCGTTTGGTACCGGCACCCACCCGACAACGGCCCTCTGCCTCGAATGGCTCGACAGTCTCGAACTGGCAGGCAAAACGCTCATCGATTATGGCTGCGGCTCAGGCATCCTGGCCATTGCCGCCCTGCAACTGGGGGCCGACCAGGCCATCGCTGTCGATTACGATCCACAAGCCCTGGAGGCAACCCGAAACAATGCCGTGAGGAATGGTGTTGCCGATCGCTTGACCACACATCTGCCCGAAGAGACACCCGATGAGCCAGCTGAACTGTTGGTCGCCAATATCCTGGCTGGTCCCCTCATCGAACTGGCACCCAAACTCCGTGAACTCCTTAAACCACAGGGTCGTTTTGCCCTATCCGGAATCCTTGTTGAGCAAACCGGCAGTGTCATATCCGCCTATGCGCGTTTTGCCAGACTCGACCCAGCAAAACAGTTGATGGAATGGATGCTAATAACCGGTAATAAAAGGTAGAAAGAAGATCTCCTATTCAAGGGTAGATGTCCGGGACAAATGTCTGGTCGGTCATGGGTGGCCTGACATAGCCCGTGCTGTCTCTTCTGTGGGGCAGCTCGATCGGCTCCGGCGTGAGGTCTTCGTAAGGGATCATGCTGAGTAGGTGGGCGATGCAGTTGAGCCGGGCATGCTTTTTGATGTCCGAATGTACCACATACCAGGGGGCCTGCTTGATGTCGGTATGGGCGAACATCTCATCCTTGGCCTTGGAGTATTCCACCCAGCGTGAGCGGGACTCCAGGTCCATGGGGCTGAGTTTCCAGCGCTTGTGGGGCTCTTCCAGGCGGCTCTGAAAGCGGCGTTCCTGCTCCTCATCGGAGACGGAGAACCAGTACTTGATCAGAACGATTCCAGAACGCACCAGCATGCGTTCGAATTCAGGGCAGGAACGCAGGAATTCCTGGTGCTCTTCCAGTGTACAGAACTCCATCACCTTCTCCACGCCAGCCCGGTTGTACCAGCTGCGATCGAACAGTACCATCTCGCCAGCGGCGGGCAGATAGGGTGCATAACGCTGAAAATACCACTGGGTCTTATCGCGCTCGGTGGGAGCGGGTAGGGCAACCACCCTGCAGATGCGTGGGTTGAGGTGCTGATCGATGCGCTTGATCACGCCCCCCTTACCGGCGGCGTCACGCCCTTCGAAGAGCACGACAACCTTGAGTCCCTTGTGTTTGATCCATTCCTGAAGTTTTACGAGCTCCAGTTGTAGCTTGAAAAGCTCCTTTTCATAAACTTCATTTTTTATCTTTTTAGGTTTGCTTTCTTTCTCGTCGGCCACGGTCGCCACCTTCCTTCTACAATTTGAATGGAATTGGTTCTGGGTAAGACTAGGTTTAGGCTAGCACAATTTTTTCTCCGACCCTAGGCCGTACTGATCACCATCGATGGGACCGATGGGTTGATCAGCTCCTTGAGCGCTGATAAAAGAACCAGATTCCGTGGGGTAAATTCGCAGGCCATTAAGGGTTATATTCTCAAAATATGAGCTGATTTGGAGAAAGCGATGTTTGGACTTGGCCGAAAGACTCAGATGCCCGAAGCGAACGAGGTGTTAGCGGGGCGCGTCAATCCCATGCAGGTGCCCGCGGCACACTTTGTCAACGGCAACCCGCTTGAAGGGCCTTTTGCGGAACACCTGCGGATGGCTATGTTCGGCATGGGCTGTTTCTGGGGGGCGGAAAGACGTTTCTGGCAACTGGAGGGTGTCCACTCCACCGCCGTGGGTTATACGGCGGGGTTTACCCCTAATCCCAGCTATGAAGAGGTTTGTAGCGGCATGACCGGTCACAACGAGGTGGTTCGGGTGGTGTTTGATCCGCAACGGGTCAGTTACCAGCAACTGCTCAGGGCCTTCTGGAAGGACCACAATCCAACCCAGGGAATGCGCCAGGGCAATGATGTGGGCACTCAGTACCGCTCCGGCATCTATACCTTCAGCGAGTTTCAGCAACAACAGGCACAACAGTCACGGGGTGTCTATCAGCATGCCTTGCAGCAGGTGAGCGCGGCACCGATTACGACTGAGATCCTCGCTGCGCCGGTGTTCTATTTTGCCGAGGCGTACCATCAGCAGTACCTCGCCAAGAACCCCAACGGTTACTGTGGCCTGGGTGGGACGGGGGTTAGTTATCCTTGAGTTCGGTCAACCTCTTGAAGAAATACCTTGGCCTCCACTTCGTTCCCCTTGCCTCGGTATTCGAGCTGGTCGAAACTGATGGCCTTGGCCATGGCGATACCCCGGCCGTGGGAGTCGAAGGCACGCTCCGGACTTATTTCAAGGTATTGCTGCCAGTCGAAACCACTACCCTTATCCCTGATGATGAAACGGAGTTCTTTAGCATCGCGTTCGAATGAAATGGTGACATCTTTTTCGGCGTTTTCCAGAAGTGACAGGCGTCGCTCCACTTCAGATGCCCAGTTGTCATGCTCGTTAAAGCGGGATTTCTCTTCGTAGGTGATGCCCAGGTTGCCATGTTCCACTGCATTGATCATCAGCTCGGAAAGGCCTATGGCCACCCGGGTTGCCTCCGGACTGGTGTTGGCCAGCAGCGACACCAGATCGCGACTCTCCTTCAAGGTGCGAAATCTGAACTCACCTTTGTGCATCATGCTGAGGGTCTTGTTGGTTTGTCTCACTTCCGTCTGCAGGGAGTCAAGGCGTTGGTGATCGTTGACCGCCGTTTGGACAATCGCCAGAAGTTGAGCCCTTTCAAAAGGTTTTGTGAGGTAGTAATAGGCTCCCGCCTGCAGGCCCTCCAGTACGTCATGTTTGGAAGCCTTGGCCGTCTGCATGATGACAGGAATGGTCTTGAGGTCAGGGTGCTGCTTGATTCGGCCAAGTACCTCGATGCCGTCCATCTCAGGCATCATGCGGTCCAATAATACGGCATCAAAACGCGCGGGGGATTCCTCCAGCAACGCCCAGGCCTCTACACCGTTCGTGACGGTCACCGGCTCATAGCCGGCATCCTCCAGATGCTCGGAGAGTATCTCCAGGTTAAAAACGTCGTCGTCTACCACCAAGATTGTTGGCATCGCTTTCTCTGGGGCTGCTTGCCTTGTCGTATATAATCCTGCGAACGATTGGATTCCCCTGGAAGTCTGGTTCAATATTCGGCGCAAGCCGTATCTTTAAACTCACAAAAGGGAATATGGAATTATTATCGGTTAACGAGGGAGGAATCTTTAGGCATGGCTATGCGTGCCAAAGTACTGGGTGATCCATTGGCTAAGATGATGTTTTCGGTATCAGTTTATGCGGGTAGGCGGCTGGGGGACTATAACTTCGGCGCGGATCACCCATTTGGCCCGGCCAGGCATGATGCCTTTCTTGAGCAGTTCCGGCAGCGTGGCTTGGATCAGCGTTGCCATTTGGCGGCACCTGTGCTGGCGGAGAGGGGCGCAATTGAACGATTTCATGCGGCGGCCTATGTGAAGCGGGTGAAAGCGCTCTCTGCAACAGGAGAGGGTTACCTCGACTCTGGTGATACCCCGGCCTTTCCGGGTGTCTACGAGGCCTCGGCCCGGGTGGTTGGTACGGTACTGCAGGCGGTTGCCGACCTGCTGGCTGGAAAGACCCGGCGGGCCTTCGTGCCAATTGCCGGCCTGCATCATGCCCGGCGTGATAGGGCGGCCGGTTTCTGTGTCTTCAACGACTGCGGCATCGCCATCGAAACCCTGCGTCAGGTGCATGGGGTCAGACGTATCGCCTATGTGGACATTGATGCCCACCATGGTGATGGTGTCTTCTATGCTTTCGAGAGTGATCCGGAACTGATTTTCGTCGATCTGCATGAGGATGGTCGTTTTCTCTACCCTGGAACAGGCGCGGTGCAGGAGACTGGCACAGGTGAGGCGAAAGGGACCAAGCTCAATATCCCGCTGCCACCGGGGGCGGATGATCAGCTCTTCCTAAAGGCATGGGAGCAGGTGGAGAGCTTTGTAGAAAAAGCGCAACCGGAGTTCATTCTGCTGCAGTGCGGTGCCGATAGTATCGCCGGCGATCCGATCACCCATCTGGCCTTCAGCAGCGAGGCCCATCGCCATGCCGCCGCCAGGCTCTGTGACCTGGCTGATCGCCATTGCGCTGGTCGGCTGTTGGCCCTGGGGGGAGGCGGTTACAATCTGGATAATCTTGCCAATGCCTGGTGTGCGGTGGTGGAGGCGATGCTCGAGGCCGAAGGTTACGAAGCTGGAATGGAGTGAAGTAGTCTCTATTGCTAACCCGCATTTTTCACCAGGCGTTAGATCTGTGGCTAAGGTTTGCCCAGGTCGATTTCGAGAAATCGGACAATGGTCTCACAGGCGGCTTATTCCCCCTTGTGCAGGAGTTCACCGGCTGCGTTGACCACCTCGACCCCTACTGGAATACCCTCCCGGATACTGGCGGTAACCACGCAGAAATCCTCGAACAGGGTCATGCAGCGGTTGAGCTTTTTCGATTCGAGCAGTTCGTCGTCCACGGTGATCTTTATGTCCAGGCGGCCGATCCGCAGCCGTTTCTTTGCGTTTCTCACTAGGGTGCAGGTGGCCTCGGTTTTGACGCTATTGGCGGGCACATCCTCCTTGGCCAGACAGAACATCAGGCTGGCACTGAGGCAGTTGGCGGCTGCGGCGGCCAGCAGCCTCGAGGCGTTAGGGCCATTGCGTTCACCCAGGGGTGGGGGTTCATCCATCAGGATATCGTCCGCCTTTTTGATGTCGAACCTCACGCGGAAGGCATACCCTTCTTCCTGTTCCAGATGGATGGTGAATTTGCCGGCTTCTGACATGGCGTCTCCTTTGTGCGTTGTGTGGATCAACCCTATTCTGCGTTAATCGCTGCCATGAGAAAACCTTGAAAAGGCTAAGACAGCTTAAAACAGGACAAATCCTTCAGATTGAAGGGGCGGGGTGCTCTAAGCAATCCCGCCTGTGTCGTCAGTCAGCACCCTGCAGTTGCTCTCCAGGCAGGATGGCTGGATATCAGCTCCAGGGCATCCTGCAACAGGGATTTGCCCGGCTCGGTGCGATGCCAGGTGGAGGCGCCGGATGGATGGGGCAGGGGGATCAGGTCGCTTTTACATCCATTGATGGAGAGGTGATGGCTTCTGCCTATGATCCTGGCGAGTTTGTCGACAGTCATGAACTGGCTGATGGCCAGTTTGCCCACGGGAATCAGCAACTCGGGCCGCAGCAGCACGAACTCCCGCTCCATCCACTGACGGCAGTTGTCGATCTCTGCCTGGCTGGGGACCCGGTCACCCCCCTTGGGGCGTTTGCCAGGAAAGCAGCGGCAGACAGCAGCCATGTAGACCCGGCTGCGAAACGCCTCCTCGCTCAGGCCGATCGTCTCGAACCACTTGAACAGGGTCTTGCCCGCGGTCCAGGCAAAGGGCCTGCCCGCCGGTCCCTCCTTGTCCCCCGGTGCCTGGCCGATCAGCATCACCCGGGAGGGTACGGGCTGGCCGGTGACCACCGGGCCGATCATCTCCGGGCAGGTGTGGCACTGGCGTAATGCTGTCTGGTGTTGCGTTATGGCTTGAAAGGGGCTCATGAGAGAGACAAACTAAGCGGACTGAATAATTGGAAATTAGGCTATGCAGACAATATTTGGTCTGGGCATGGGGGCCATGCTGCTGACCCTGGTCATCTGGTTTCTTCCCATTGTACTGATCTTGCGGTCGGATAAAACCGGCGGTGCAGAGAAACTCTTCTGGCTGCTGGCGGTCATCTTTGTCTCCTGGTTTGCCTGGATCTTGTATGCGCTGTTGGCGCCTTTGGGAGGAGATAGGTCATGAAAGCGATTGTTATGTCCGAAGTGGGCGGGCCACAGGTGTTGATCCTGCGGGAGATACCCGAGCCCATAATTACCTCACCCACTCAGCTCAAGGTGCGACTCAAGGCGGCCGGGGTAAACCCGATCGACACCAAGTTGCGTGCCCGAGGCGTGTTTCTGCCGGATGGCCTGCCGGCGGTGTTGGGTTGTGACGGTGCGGGTGTGGTTGATGCGATTGGGAGTGGCGTGAGCCGGTTCAAGCCCGGGGACGAGGTCTGGTTCTGCGGTGGCGGTCTGGGTGGAAGCCTGGGCAACTACGCGGAGTATACCCTGGTGGAGGAGGTGGCTTGTGCTAAAAAACCGAGCTCCAGCGGTTTTGCCAGCGCAGGGGCGGGACCGCTGGTGTTGATCACCGCCTGGGAGGCGCTGTTCGATCGCGGCAATCTGCATGCAGGTCAGACAGTACTGATTCATGCCGGAGCCGGTGGGGTGGGGCATGTGGCGATCCAGCTGGCCAAGTCGGTCGGTGCCCGGGTGCTGACCACGGTCAGTTCAGAGGAGAAGGCCGCTTTCGTGAAGGGTTTGGGGGCCGACGAGACGATCCTCTATACCCGGGGCGATTTTGTCGAGGCGGTGAACGAATTGACCGATGGGCGTGGCGCCGAACTGGTGCTCGATACAGTGGGACCCGAGGTCTTCAAACAGTCGATCCCTGCAACGGCCCACTATGGCGACCTGGTGACCCTGCTGGACCCCGGTAACGATGTGGCGTGGAAGGAGGCGCGCAACCGTAACCTGCGGATCGGCTTCACCCTGATGCTCACCCCCATGCTGCGGGATCTACCCGAGGCGCGTGCCCATCATGCCGAGATCCTGGCGCGTTGCGCAGAACTGCTGGAGCATAACCAGTTGCGTATCGAGGTCAATCGATGTCTGCCCCTGGCGCAAGCCGCGCAGGCGCATCGGCTGATTGAAGAGGGCCATGCCCAGGGCAAGTTGGTACTGGAGACCTGAGTTCGAGAGCGACAGAGTAGCGTTTGGCGCCACTCTGTTTAAGCATGCTTAAATGGCTGATTCAGTCTCTGCTCCACCCGTTTCTTGAGCTTGAGCAGTTCCACCGTGCTGGGGGCCTCCATGAGCTGCAGTCCGGAAAAACGCAAAGAGGTGAGATAGAGGGGATAGCTCTGCTTGCCCTGCCGCAGGGATTGCAGATAGCTGGCGGTGGCCTGATAGATCTGCTCGCCATATTCGAGCTGACTGAACTCCCGTTCACCACAGATCAGCGACAGCGGTTGGGCGCTTGCATCCAGTCGATCGGTCACCAGGGTTAATTCCAGATAATCGTCAGGCCTCGTGAGGGGGAGGCGACGGCGTTCCACGACCCAGGCGCCTCTTTGCTTCCGACGAAGTTCGAAGAATTGGGGTTCACTCAGCAAGTTGTTGTCCTCACCGGGAAGTAGATTGCGCAACTGTTGCAGACTGTTGAGGAAGCGTCGCTGTTGCAGCATGAGAAAGCGTGGGCTATCCGCTGCCAGGGATTGTTGGAAGAGGGCGCCCTGCTCGTCCAGCAGGAAGATCTGTATCCATTGTGGATGGGTCAGATAAAAGAGTTGTATGACATCAGCGTCATTATGGTGGTAGAGGGTTGGATAGGGCGTATCACCAAGGATCTCGGGATCGAATGCCAGGCCCTTGTAGGTTTTCTGGGGTTGTTCCAGTTCTTCCCGCAGGCTTTCGAAGGAATCCAGACTCCGCCACTCGAAGCCATTTTCCCTCCATTGCACAATAAAAAACTCCTGACCCAGACGAAAGGTATAGCGTTCGCTGTTTTGTGGGTGGTCAATGAAGTGACGAGAAATATGGCTGAACAGTTCGAGCACACGGCTGGCAATCTGGCTGCCACGGATGGATGAAAAGCTGTTGGCTTGGATGCTTGTCGCCTGTTGCCTGTTAGCGTTTTGCAGATTGAGCAAATTGCACAGGGCATCGAGCAGACCTTCCGCCCCCGTGCGACGGGTGATCAGCAGTTCACCCCAACTGGTCTGGATAAGCTCTTCCAGATTGGTGACCAGATTGGTACGGGTCGAGGCAAAGCTGAGTGGATCATGGCGGTTGCTGACCAGCTGTTTACCGGTTTTCGAAAGATGTTCCAGTGGGTCGGTGCCGATATTGATAAACAGCGCGAGCTGCAGCGCGGATGCAGGATGGGAAAGTGCCTGCATGGAGGCCGAGGTTAGCTGTTGCTCAGGGAAGAGACGCGTGAGGCTTCTATGCAGAGCCAGCAGCTCGCTGCGTGAAACGGAACAATCTTCAGGATAGAGCGAGAGCCGGGTATGCTTGTCCCATACCTGATTGATGTGACTCCAGAGCAGGATTTCGATCAGGTTGGAAGTGATCTTGATGGGACGGTGATCCGGGGATTCCACCTCCACCTGGCCTCGGTAGAGCACCCAGGTGGGGCTGTCATCGTGTGCTGGACGTTGATGCAGGGAGAGATGGGGTTCCGCTAGATTGCTTGAAATACCGGGGTTGATCTGATCGATCTTGCCTGGGCGATGGTCAAGTGCGGTATACAGCCTGCGCCCCAGCAGATTTAGCTCCATCGGGTCGATCTGACTGCGTTTGGCATACTTGCGGGCAAATTCCGTGAGTAAGCGATAGCTGCGTGAGAGCACACCTACCTGGATGTTACGTTCCTTGATGACCCGGTCGATCTTCCAGTCCGAGCGGGTGTCGAGCATCTGCAGGTCGGCCTGACTCCAGCCCCACTGTCGGGTCAGTTCAAAAAGTGTTTGACTGCGCCAGTGCTGCAGATCGGAGTCACGACTCAAGCGTTCGCCGACTTTGAAATAGAAGCAACGCCGGGCGAGCTCCAGGCGCTCCTGATCATCCAACTCCAACAGATACTCTTCGACCCGGCGATAGAGCATGATATAGGCATCCAGCTGGTTCAGGTCAGTTTCATTGGCATAGATGGCCTCTTTCGCCTGCTGGGCAAGCCAGCGCGGGTGTGGGTAGTCGCGGCTGTAGGCCTCCATCAGAAAGATTTTCAGGATCGATTTGTACGGGGAGTCGATCCCCTTATAGAGTTGCCAAAGAGCGGCCCCAAAGAATTCATCGGCGGGGACCTGGTCGAGACCGCCCAGGTCCAGGACCTCACTGCTTTTGATAAAGCGCTGCCGCAGCAGGTTGTCGGCATATTGCCGGTAGTTCCGTTCCTGGTCCGGGGGTACCAGCCACCAGAGTGGATAGCGCCCAGCCAACAGCAGTGCACTGCGGTAGAACTCCTCCAGCAGCAGATTGTGTTGGGTGCTGCCGCTGCTCTCACCGGAGAGTTTGGCCTTCTGACCCTGGCGAAACTCCTTCGGGTCGATGAGAAAAATGTGCAGTTCCAGGCCGAGTTCAGCGGCGACCTGTTCGATCATGCTGGACTTTTGCTGCAGCAGTTGTCGTTTGCTGGCCGTGAGGCTGGGGGAGTGGCAGAGCCAAAGGTCGAAGTCACTGCTGGATGATTGACCGATGGTGCCGCTGCTCCCCATCAAATAGAGACCCTCTAACTGGAAGGTGTGTTGGGCCCGGCGCTTGTAGTGAAAACTGCGGCTGAGCTTGCGCGCGGCATCCAGGGTCCATTTGCTGGGACTGTAGTCCGGTAGACCCTGGGGAGTCTCATTATTGACATACCCTGGCAACATCGGGTGGTTGATGTGGAACAGCAGGGGCAAGAGTGCAATAAATTCCTGCTTGCTGCTATTCAGCTCATCGCGAATGCGCTGCAGTCGCCTCTGGTGAAGTCTGAGAAACCGCTGACGAATGGTTTTCAGATCCTTGCGGCTGATGCCCTCATCGAAAGATATAGTCTGAGCTGGTAACGGCATTGCCTTGGGTAACTCACATGGTCCATACCCAGCGTAGTTCTACTCCTGGCAGGCGTGTTAGGCTTGCAGGGACTGCAAGGTTCGCCGAAACAGTTTCTGTGGATCATCCCCCTTCTTCCACGCCGCTGCGGCAATATCTATTTCAGGTATTGAAGTCTTGCCCAGCTCCTTCAAGGCCCCGTCCAGACACTCCTGGTGTATCTGCCTGAGCAGGTTAATGGCATCATCCTGACGGGTTTCAGGCATCACCAGCAGAAACAGCCCCGCTTCATAACGGCCGATGCTATCGGCCCAGCGCAGACGTTCACGCAGGTAATGGGAGAAGGTCAGAATGGTGCTGTCCGGCAGGGGATGATCTTGGTCGTTCGGGTCGCTGATCCGGACAGCGCCAAGGGTGAGCGGATTACCGTAGCGGCGGCTGCGGGTTACCTGGATACTCAGGGATTGGAGGGTGGCCCGGTGGTTGGCAAGGCCGGTGAGGTCATCGGTTATTGTTAGCTCTTCCACCCGCTGGCGGAGCCGCTCATTCTCCCGCAAGGAGAGAACCTGACTGCTGATATCCTGATAAAAATGCACGATTAAGGATCTGTTCTCCCTATCCTCTGTTGTTTGGACATGGCGTTGCAGCCAGCGCTCGCCAGCTCCGTTTAGGGATAGATGCAGCATATCGGTTTCGTCGAACAGGGCGTGTAGCTCTTCGGGAAGGCTATTTTTATCCTTGCCGATCAAGGTATTACCAGATAGATCGAGCATCTTTTCCAGGGCCGGATTAAGCCAGAGGATAGAGGTATTCTGATCCAGTGCCAGCATACCAGTGGGGCAGATGTCGAAAAGAGACTGATCAAAACTGATGGGATCCGTCATGGTGCAATTCTCATTCACAAGGTGGGTCATGGCACAGCAGATTGATCGTGGTTCGGCTGAATACTGACCCTTTGTGTTCTCGGTTTAGGTTGTTGTCTTCGGATGCCTGAAAGAAGCACGATTACCCATTCAACGGCAGATGAATAAAAATCTTTAGAGGATGAAGTTAGTGTGAACAGCACATGGGTGTGTTGGCGTTTTTGGAAGTCCACGATAGATGGCCGGGCAGAGACACAACCAAAGCCGATCAGTTATAGATGGCTGTGATCCGCCACTCCATCTCCTGAAGCGTCAGGCGGGCATGCACAGGATTGTCACCAAGCTCGCCGATGCGCAGCAGCAGGCTGTCAGGTCCATCGAAGAAGGCATAACTGAGTTGGTCGATGAAGCCACCAAAACGACTGTCCGGGTTATGTGAACGTAACTGGGCGATGGCCCAATCGAGATTGACCATCTGGTTGATGGCGTCGTTGCCAAGCCGTTGGATACCGGTTTGCAGCCATTCGACAAAGCTGTTGGAGACATCGCCGATACTGCTCTCCACATCTTTGTTCATCTTCTGTTTGATCTGCGATTGGATTGATCTGATATCCACCATTTGCTCTATGGCCTGATGATCATTCTCCTGCAGCGCCTGATCGAGCCGGTAGATCGTGGCAAAGGGCCAGGCAAGAAAGGTGATTAATAGAATGACGAAGGCGTACAGCAGTATCTTCATGTTCTAGCGAATGGAATGGGTTTGATGGGGGGTAAAACTCCCGGCATATCAGCCTGCGATAATATGCCGGAAGTGATAAATCACTGTTCAGCGATCAATATTTTGGGCGGCGCGGGCGATCCTCGCGTGGTTTAGCCTGATTGACCCTCAGGTTGCGGCCGTCAATCTCTTTTTCATTCAGGGACTCAATGGCGGATTCCGCATCACTGTCATTGGGCATCTCGACAAATCCGAAACCTTTTGAGCGACCGGAGAATTTATCCATTATGACGTTGGCGCTCGAAACATCGCCAAATTCGGTAAAGAGGTCCCGCAGCTCGTCATCACTAATGCTCCAGGCAAGGTTTCCAACATAAATATTCATGTGTAGCTCTCTGAAATGTGCACTGTTCGTAATTAACGCTAACAAATAACCAGGCACGCATCATATGTAAGCGAATGGCCATTCTCGGCCGCCGGTAAAAAGCGCTTTATTGTAACGCTGATTCCCGTGTACTTTAATATGTTTCCGCCATCAGTGCAGCCTCCAATTTCTCACTGATCTCCAGCCAGTTTTCCTCGATCTGTTCGATCAAACGGTCAACCTCGGCCTTTTCCGTCAACCGATGTTTCAGTTCCTCCTTGCGCTCGTCCTGATAAAGCCCCGTATCCGCCAGCCGTGCCTCCAGCCTTTTCTGTTGCTCCTGGTGTTGTTCCAGCACCTGTTCGAGCTTCCGCAGGTTGTTCTTCAAGGGTTGCAGCTGGCGTCGCCGCTGGGCATCCAGACGTTTGCGCTCCTTGCGGGCAGTGGCGGTATGTTCACCCTCCGGTGCCTGCTTGGCGGTACCGTCGAGCTGCCGGCGCTGTTCCATCAGCCAGGCAGGATATTCATCCAGGTCGCCGGCAAAATCATCCACCCTGCCTGCATGCACCAGCCACAACCGGTCAGTCGTGATACGCAGCAGATGGCGGTCGTGAGAGACGATCACCATCGCGCCGGAAAAATCCTGCAACGCCTGGCCCAGGGCATGGCGCATCTCCAGGTCCAGATGGTTGGTGGGTTCGTCGAGCAATAGCAGGTTGGGTCGCTGATAGACCAGCAGGGCCAGCACCAGACGCGCCTTCTCCCCACCGGAGAAGGGAGCGACCAGCTCCATTGCCCGGTCACCGATAAAGCCGAACCCGCCCAGGAAGTTGCGCAGGGACTGTTCGCTGGCCTTGGGGTCCAGCCGTTCCAGATGCAGCAGCGGGCTGGCCTGCGGATCGAGCTGTTCCAGTTGATGCTGGGCGAAGTAACCGATCCTCAGTTCCAGGGCGGGATGACGCATTCCCGCGATGGGTGCAAGAGAGCCGGCCAACAGCTTGATCAGGGTCGATTTTCCGGCTCCGTTGGGACCCAGTAGTCCGATGCGGTCACCTGGCTCGATGGAGCAGGTGGCATGCTGGAAAATGGCCAGACCGCCATAGCCACAGCTGACCTGGTCCAGCTGCAGCAGCGGGTGAGGGTTCTTCTCCGCCGCGAGAAAGCGAAAATGGAAGGGTGAATCCACGTGTGCCGGGCCGATCAGCTCCATCCGTTCCAGGGCCTTGAGGCGACTCTGGGCCTGACGCGCCTTGGTGGCCTTGGCGCGGAAGCGGTCCACATAGTGGCGGATATGGGTGATCTCACGTTGCTGTTTCTCGTACTCCACCTGTTGGTTGGCCAGGCGGGCGGCACGGGTCTGCTCAAAGGTCGAATAGTTGCCGGCATAGAGTTGCGCCTGCTGATGCTCGATATGCACGATCTGATTCACCACCCGGTCGAGAAATTCCCGATCATGGGAGATCAGCAGCAGGGTCCCGGCATAGTTGCGCAGCCAATCTTCGAGCCAGATAACCGCATCCAGGTCGAGGTGATTGGTGGGTTCGTCCAACAGCAGGAGGTCGGAGCGACACATCAGGGCCTGGGCCAGGTTGAGGCGCATGCGCCATCCCCCCGAGAAACTGTTGACCGGCTGTGGCTCATCCTGGGTAGTGAAGCCGAGCCCATGCATCAGCTGGCCAGCACGGGCCTGGGCGCTGTAACCCGCCATGCTCTGCAGCTGTTCGTGCAGGTGGGCCTGGGCGGTACCGTCATTGGCTGTCTCGGCTGACGCCAATGCGCTTTCGGTTCGCCGCAACTCCCGGTCCCCATCGATCACATAGTCGATGGCGGCACGTTCGAGGGCCGGGGTCTCCTGGGCGACGTAGGAGATCTCCAGTTTTGGCGGCAGGCGCAGCTCACCCTCATCCGCCTGGAGTTCCCCGAGGATCAGGCTGAAGAGGCTCGACTTACCGCTGCCGTTGCCGCCGGTAATGCCCACCTTCCATCCCCCATGCAAGGTAAAGCTGGCGCTATTGAAGAGCAGTTTGGTGCCGCGGCGCAGGGTGAGTTGTTCAAATCGCAACATGGCGGGGAGTTTATAGTACTCCGTCAAGGTTGTATTGATGGATTCAGCGTTACTGTGGTGTTTCGTAACAAGGCACAGCACGCAGGGAATGGCAGGCCCTTTCCAAGAGGCATAACCTAGCGGATGACCGCTTCCTGGCTCTGAATGTCACAGTATGAGTGACGAGGTACACTGGAAAGAGCCATTGATCAGATTCAGAGAGCTCTGTGTCTTCGGCGCAAGCTTAATTTGCAGCCAGTCTGCGGTCGAGCCGCCGCAGGCTGACCGCTTCGCTGATGTGATGAGACTGGATCTGCTCGACCCCCTCCAGGTCGGCGATCGTGCGGGCCACCTTGAGGATGCGGTGATAGGCGCGCATGGAGAGTCCGAATCGCTCCATCGCCTGCAGCAGGAGTTTCAGGCCGGTCTCGTCCGCTGAGGCGTATTGTTCCACCTCCCGCCCGGCGAGGGCCTGATTGGGTTTTTGCTGGCGCTGCAGCTGACGCGCCCGTGCGCTCTCGACCCGTTGGCGTACCTCCCTGCTGTATTCTGCGTTGGCTACGGTTGTCTGCTGCATCAGTGGGGCGGCCTGCCGGGGCACCTCCACCTGCATGTCGATGCGGTCGAGCAGGGGGCCGGAGATACGCCCCCGGTATCGGGCAATCTGTTCACTGCTGCAGTGACAGCGACTGGTGCCGTCTCCCAGATGACCACAGGGACAGGGATTCATCGCCGCAATCAGTTGAAAGCGGGCCGGGTACTCCGCCTGTTGACTGGCCCGTGAGATGGTGATCTGACCGGTTTCCATGGGTTCCCTCAGCACCTCCAGCACCCGGCGTTCGAACTCCGGCAGCTCGTCCAGGAACAGCACGCCATTGTGCGCGAGGGAGATCTCGCCGGGTTTCGGATTGCTGCCACCACCCACCAGGGCGACCGCTGAGGCGGTGTGGTGGGGTGAACGAAATGGCCTCTGTAACCAGGTGGAATGGTGAAATGGTTTGTTTGCCACAGAACGAATCGCTGCGCTTTCCAGTGCCTCCGGTTCGGTCATGGCGGGAAGAATGCCTGGCAGGCGGGCGGCGAGCATCGATTTGCCGGTCCCGGGTGGGCCTATGTAGAGCAGTGAATGAGCCCCTGCCGCGGCAATCTCCAGCGCCCGCTTTGCCTGCTGCTGGCCGTGCACATCGGCCAGGTCGAGTTGTGGATCACGCTCCGCTTGGGCGACTGCCCGTTGCCAGATGGGCAAAGGTGTCACGCCAGTGAGATGGGCGCAGACCTCCAGCAGATGCTTGGCGGGAAAACATTCAAGTTCATTCACCAGGGCTGCTTCAGCGACGTTATCCGCGGGCAGGATCAGACTGCGCCGGGAATCCCGACTGGCCAATGCGGCCGGCAACATACCCTTCACCGGGCGCAGTTCCCCGGAAAGCGCCAGTTCGCCGGCAAATTCATAGTGCTGGAGGGCCTCTTTAGGCAGTTGACCCGATGCGGCGAGGATGCCCAGGGCGATAGGCAGATCGAAACGTCCCCCCTCTTTTGGCAGGTCGGCGGGGGCCAGATTGACGGTGATACGCCGGGTGGGGAATTCAAAATGGCTGTTGAGCAGGGCGCCACGCACCCGGTCCTTGCTCTCCCTGACGGCCATCTCCGGGAGCCCGACGATGGACAGGCTGGGCAGCCCGTTGGTCAGGTGGACCTCAACCGTCACCAGTGGTGCCTTGACGCCGGTCTGGGCGCGGCAATGGAGGATTGCCAGAGACATACTACCTTCCTTGGGCCTTACCAGAATGGTTGAGCGGGAGAGCGCAATATCACCTTGAAGGAGTACTGGTTTTTTCCAGCTCATGCAGTTGCTGTTCCAGCACTGCCAGTTTCTCTCGTGTGCGCGCCAGCACGGCTGTCTGGACGTCAAACTCTTCCCGGGTAACCAGGTCGAGTCTGGCCAGGCTCGACTCCAGGTTGGCACGCAGATTCTTCTTCAGATCGTCCTGCAGGATCTGCAGGCTACCGGGGAGATTCCCGCTAAGGCGTCCGGCCAGCTCATCAAGCATTTTTGGGTCAATCATGACTATGACATTAGCGGCGATGGGGGGGGATGTCCAGTACAAACAGCCTGCCTAAACCGCGTTGCACCACAATGGAGCGCCAAGTTGGTGCGGTGCGTCATCTGGGTTGCCGTTCTGGTGCGTGTGGATTCGAAGAGAGGGGTGACCGGATCGCAACAGAATGATTAACTGTTTGTAATTAATGGGAAATATATTGTTGGCATGGTACCTGCTTGATACCAGGTGAATCTGTGGTGTGCTCAGTGACTTGCACATGGAAATGAATTCAATCAAACGTTCAATTTAACGAATTTCGAGGTATCGAAGATGAAGATGAAAAGAATTGCCCTGGCCTGCGGTGTTGTGATGCTGGGGGCGTCGGCCCACTCCCTTGCCGAGGTCAGCATGAACATTGGGGCAACCAGTAACTACATCTGGCGTGGTGCGACTCAGACGCATGATGAGGCAGCCATTTCCGGTGGTCTGGACTGGAGCAGTGCCATGGGCCTCTATGCGGGCGCCTGGGTATCCAATGCTGATTGGGCGCCTTTTATGTCATACGAGCTTGATCTGTATGGAGGTTATAAAGGTGAAGTTGGTGATTTCGGCTACGATGCGGGTGTCATTATCTACACCTATGACCGTGATGCGGATGCGGATTTCACTGAACTGTTGTTCGCTGCCGATTGGAAATTCCTGAGTGGTGGAATCAATTACACAGTTTCAGCGGATAACAATGATGCTGAAGGTGATTTCTATTACTTTGCCGGTTTGGATTTCGATCTGCCTCAGGACTTTGCCGTTGGCGGTGTCATTGGCACCTATGATTTTGATGCGGGTGGCAACTACACCCATTTCCAGGTCAACCTGTCAAAGAGCGCCGGCGATTTTGGCGATGTCACCCTGAGCCTGACGGATACCGATATGGACACTGGGATTGATAAAGATACCAAGTTCTTCGTCTCCTGGAGCAAGGGCTTTTAATTCCCCCCTTCCGCCAATCTCAAGAAACTGCAGCCTGCCCGCGGGCAGGCTAATCAAATATTAGGAGTAACACGCATGAAAATGATTTCTGCAATCATCAAGCCTTTCAAGCTGGATGATGTCCGTGAAGCCCTCTCGGATGTAGGGGTGGCTGGCATCACGGTGACCGAAGTCAAGGGTTTTGGCCGCCAGAAAGGGCATACCGAGCTCTACCGTGGCGCTGAATATGTGGTGGATTTTCTGCCCAAGATCAAAGTGGAGATCGCGGTCGATGACGATGTGGTCGAGCAGGTAGTCGAAGCGATCACCAATGCCGCCAAGACCGGCAAGATCGGCGACGGCAAGATCTTCGTCACCCCGCTGGAGCAGGTGGTGCGGGTGAGGACCGGCGAAACCGGTTCTGAAGCGCTTTAGGCCAATTAAGAGGTTACGCAGATGGAAAATCAGATTTTTCACTTACAGTACGCCCTCGACACCTTCTACTTTCTGGTCATGGGTGCGCTGGTGATGTGGATGGCGGCAGGGTTCGCCATGCTGGAGGCGGGCCTGGTACGGTCCAAGAACACCACCGAAATACTGACCAAAAACATAGCGTTGTTCGCTATCGCGTGTACCGCCTACCTGGTTGTTGGGTACGACATCATGTATGACGGCGGTCTCTTGCTGAACGGTATTGCGCTGGATGGGGCAGAGAATGCCGATGCGCTGACCGCAACGGTGCTGAAAGAGTCAGCCGAAGCCGGTTTTGCTGGCGGTTCGGTCTACGCAAATGCCTCCGACTTCTTCTTTCAGGTCGTGTTCGTGGCGACTGCCATGTCCATCGTCTCCGGCGCTGTGGCTGAGCGTATGAAGTTGTGGGCCTTCCTGCTCTTCGCCGTGGTGATGACCTCAGTCATTTACCCGATGGAAGGCGCCTGGACCTGGGGCGGCAAGTCGGTCTTCGGCCTCTTCAGCCTGGGTGATGACTTTGGCTTCTCTGACTTCGCCGGTTCCGGCATCGTGCATTTGGCAGGCGCTACAGCGGCCCTGGCGGGTGTGCTGTTGCTGGGTGCACGTAAGGGTAAATACACCGCGGATGGACGGGTGAATCCGATCCCCGGCGCGAATATGCCAATGGCGACACTGGGCACCTTCATCCTCTGGATGGGCTGGTTCGGTTTCAACGGCGGTTCGGTACTCAAGCTGGGTGATATTGCCAGCGCCAACTCTGTCGCGATGGTCTTCCTTAATACGAATGCGGCTGCTGCCGGTGGTGTGGTGGCTGCAATGATCGTGGCGCGCATGCTGTTTGGTAAGGCGGATCTCTCGATGATTCTGAATGGTGCATTGGCGGGACTGGTTGCGATTACCGCTGAACCCTCCACCCCGACTCCGCTGGTGGCAACGTTGATTGGCGCCGCGGGTGGTGTGTTGGTCGTCTTCTCTATCATTACCCTGGATAAGCTCAGGATCGATGATCCCGTAGGTGCGATCTCCGTGCACGGTGTAGTTGGCATGTGGGGTCTGATGGCGGTGCCTCTGACCAATGATGGCGCCACCTTTTTGGGACAGCTCGTCGGTCTGCTGACGATCCTTATCTGGGTATTCGCTGCAAGTTTCGTGGTTTGGATGGTCATCAAGGTAGTGATTGGCATTCGGGTCAGCGAGGAAGAGGAGTACGAAGGCGTCGATATAGGCGAGTGTGGTATGGAGGCCTACCCGGAATTCACCGGTTCACGAGGCTCAGGACTATAATCCTAGAATCCTCAGTTGGATGGGGTAGAGTGTGCGTTTGTGGTGGTGCAGGTCAAGGCACAATGACGCGGAATAGTTATTCTATTCCAAGGAGTTGTAACACAGACATGCGCAGCCACAAACGTGCAATCCACCCCGTAGCGTGATTCACCCAGTGGGTGAAGGTGTCTAGCGAACAAAACAAACAT
>CBDVCD010000014.1:0-29226 GCA_965372385.1 uncultured Gammaproteobacteria bacterium
CCCGGGCTACATTTTGAACGGTACATCGACTATGTAGCCTGGGTGGAGCGCAGCGCAACCCGGGAAATCCGTGCTCCGTTCCCCCGGGTTACACCCGGGCTACATTTTGAACGGTACATCGACTATGTAGCCTGGGTGGAGCGCAGCGTAACCCGGGAAATCCGTGCTCCGTTCCCCGTGTTACATTTTGAACGGTAGGTCGGGCAAAAGCGCAGCGTTGCCCGACATATTCCGGAAATTCGGTTTCGCGAAGTGGTCGGGAGATCCAAACGTTTTCATCTAACGGTGCCACAGAATGTCGGGCACAAAAACCGTGCCCGACCTACATCAGTGCCAGTAATGCTACACTCTATCTAAATTTCAAGAGGCTTGGTAAGTAGACCACCATGAATCCGCAGGCCGCAAATAAACCTACTCTTTACGAACAGTTAATGGCCCTGCCGGAAGGACTGACCGGTGAGATCATCAACGGGCAGCTGCGGACGCAGCCCCGCCCGGCCTGGCCTCATAGCCTCGCCGCCTCACGGCTAGGCGCCGATATCGAAGGTCCCTATGGGCGCGGGCGTGGCGGACCTGGAGGCTGGTGGATCATTGACGAACCGGAACTCCACTTTGTTTTAGATACTGAGGTCCTGGTTCCTGATATTGCAGGCTGGCTCAAGGAGCACATGCCATCGCCGCCAAAGGGCCACAAGATCCAGGTTGTACCAGACTGGGTTTGTGAAATTTTCTCGCCATCCACGAAAAGCACTGACCGCGAGGAAAAGATGCCGTTGTATGCACACTACGGAGTTCGATTCGCCTGGCTCGTCGACCCCAAGACATTAACACTTGAGGCTTATGAGCTCGCGGATGCCCAATGGAGACCGTTAGGCATCTTCCGGGACGATGACACAGTCTCTGTGGCGCCGTTCAACTCCATTGTTATTCGTTTAGCAGACCTGTGGGGTTGATTGGGTTTAATGAGTTACCGCCAAACCGCTGTTGGTAAGAGTGTCGGGCACGAAATACGTGCCCGACCTACCTGGTTGGACTTATACATCATCATGTCCCTTTCGCGGTCTCCCTCTTGGCTTTGGCTTAGCTCGCCTACCTGACATTTGCTCAATCTTCTCCGGATATTTTTTTCATCAGGACAAAAACATAGGCTCTGTCAGTGTTAAGTGTTGGTTCTTTCTGTCTATGGTGCTAACTCTTTGTTATTCAGCTAAATACCAGTATTGAGGATTAGCGCTAGCAACAAGCGGGACAAGGGACCAACACCTAATACATACAGAGCCAAAACATAACTACCCTCCTGTGCTGTCATTATGCTAGCATTCTTGCTAATTCCGCATAATCAACAGGCCAAAACAATGGGCACACTGACCATCCGCAGCCTTCCTGAAGAGGTCATACAGCGAGTCAAAGCCTCCGCTAAGTTACACCAACATTCAATGGAACAGGAGATACGAGAATTACTGCAGCAGCGCTACGGTCCCCGTTCCGAAGTTCTGCAAAGGATACGTGAACGCTGGGAGAGATTGCCACGCACAGGGGCAGATGAAGTCGACCAATGGCGCCAGAAAGGAAGACGCTGAGTGGTTATCGACACCATGGTTTTCGCCTATGCCTTGTTGGGTGTCGAAGAGTTTCGTCAAGATGCCAGCGCAATCCTGGAACAGGCGGATACCATCAGCGCACCAGACTCACTCAGAGTTGAACTGGCAAACGTACTTTGGCAATGGATCAGCCATCGCAAGGTATCGATTGAAACCGCACTTGCGGTCATGGATGATACAGAAAGCCTGATCGACCGAACCCTGTCAGGGAAAATCCTGTGGGAGCGCGCACTGGTGCTGTCGGTAGAGTCAAATCATCCAGCCTATGACACCTACTTCATCGCCGCGGCAGAAATGGAAAATACTCAGGTTGTCAGTTTTGATAAGAAACTAAAAGCTGTCTTTCCTGATCGGGTGCTGACTACCGCTGAATTTCTAGCCGCTGGAACATGAACCCATGGAAGGTTTCACACAACTCGTAAGCGTGCCTCAATTGAGAGTATGTTTCGAGTCTGACCCCATTTTGAAACGACAGTGAAGAAATAGGTCGTCCCAGGGATTTTCGCACGACGGTAACGCATAACCCAAGTTTATGACAATTCCGGTCCATGGGTAGGTCGGGCAAAAGCGCAGCGTTGCCCGGCATGTTTCGGGGTTCAGTTTCGAAAGGCGATTGTGGTAACCGGATGTATTGGGAGACCCGAGCCATGGAGTGTCGGGCACAAAAAACCGTGCCCGACCTACTATCCTGCTAAACTCCCCCCCTCTCAAGCAACAGCCAAATAGCCATGTCAAACAACCCCCTTGCCGGCGCCGGCTATCTGTTACGCGGTCTGCGTCTGATCAGTCAGCCGGGGCTACGCCCCTTCGTGCTGATCCCTTTGCTGGTCAACATCGTCATCTTCAGCCTGTTGATCTGGTTGGGTATAGATCAGTTCGAAGGCTTGATGGACCGCTTTCTGCCCAGTGAAGAGGGCTGGCTCGCCTGGCTCCGCTGGCTGCTCTGGCCCCTGTTTGCCATCGCCCTGGTGTTGGTCGTCTTCTACACCTTTACCGTCATCGCCAATCTGATCGCGGCCCCCTTCAATGGGTTGCTAGCGGAGAAGGTGGAACTCCATCTCGGCGGCCAATTGACTGAGCAGTCCGGCGGGCTGAAGCAGCTGGCGAAGGATTTTCTTCCCGCCCTGCTCTCGGAGATGAGAAAGATGGGCTATTTTCTGCTGCGGGCAGTGCCCCTGCTGTTGCTCTTTCTGATCCCCGGGATCAATATCGCTGCCCCCTTTCTCTGGCTCGCCTTCAGCGCCTGGTTTCTCGCCCTGGAGTATGGCGACTATCCCATGGCCAATCACGGACTACTTTTCAGGGATCAACGCCAACGCCTGAAACAGGCCCGTTTTACCGCCCTGGCATTCGGCGGCGGATTGACCCTGCTGATGATGGTGCCGATATTGAACTTTGTCGCCATGCCGGCGGCCGTGGCCGGTGCCACCCTGTTCTGGAAGGAGCGTCTTGAGAAGTCTAAGTAATTCTACTTTGTCAGATTAACTGAAGGCTTGATCATTTGCCCGTACTCCTCGCGGATGGGAGGGCTAGTTTCCTTCTAATCACCCTCATCCTGTCCTTCTCCCTGCAGGGAGAAGGGACCCTCGTCCAGGACAGCTAGGGATAAAATAGGTCGGATTTCTAATCTGACAAAGTCGAACTAACACCTCAGACAACTATCGAATAAAACGCTGGATTCGTTCGACCCCTTCCTCCAACTTAGGCAGATTGGTGGTATAGGCGAAGCGCAGATGGGATTCGGGCTGATGGAAGCCGAAATCCCGTCCTGGGGTCACCGCAACCCCTGCTTCTTCCAGTAGTGCCTGAGCAAAACGGAAGCTGTCATCCGTGATTCCCCGACAACCCGCATAGAGATAGAAGGCCCCTTGGGGGGTCAATGGGATATCGAAGCCGAGCTCCTGTAGCGCGGGCAGGAGGAAATCCCGCCGCCACTGGAACTCCTGGCGACGTCCCTCCAGGATGGCCAGCACCTCTGGGGAAAAGGCGTTCAGGGCCGCGTATTGAGAGAGGGTCGGCGCCGAGAGATAGATATTCTGCGCCAGCCGGTCGAGGGGCTCGATAAACTGCTCCGGCGCCACCAGCCAACCGAGTCGCCAGCCGGTCATACCGAAAAACTTGGAGAAACTGTTGACCACGAAGAGGTCATCGGCAATATCGAGGGCTGTCCCTCCAGTTTCATCGTAGACCAGCCCCTGGTAGATCTCGTCAACGATCAGCGCGCCTCCCAATCGGGTGACCGTGGCATGCAGGGCCTTCAATTCATCCCTGGAGAGCAAGGTCCCGGTGGGATTCGACGGGCTCGCCACCAGCACCACCTTAGTGTCCTCCCGCCAGGCCTGTTGGACCAGCTCGGCGGTCAGCTGGTAACCGGTCTCCGCCCCCACCGGGATGGTCACGGGCCTGCCATCCACCAGCTCAACATAGTGGCGGTTACAGGGATAGCCTGGATCCGCCATCAGCACCGACTCATCCGGGTTGACCAACAGGCTCAGCACCAGCTGGAGCGCTCCGGTAGAGCCGGGGGTGACGATAACCCGGTCTGGCTCGATAGTTGTGCCATAGGCGGTCCGGTAGTGGCCTGCAATCGCCTCCCGCAGGGCGGGTATCCCCTTGGCTGGCGTATAGCGGGTCTTGCCCGAGGCCAGGGCGGCCTGCCCTGCCTCGATGATTGGCTTTGGGGTGTCGAAATCGGGCTCACCAACCTCCATATGGATGATGGAACGACCAGCCGACTCCAACTTGCGCGCCTTGGCCAACAGATCCATGACATAGAAGGGCTGGATTCGCCCCATCCGTTCGGCGACCGGGATCACTGCTCAGCTCCCGGCATGCAGGGATCGGATGAGTTCGAGATCCACATAACTGTTATCCTCAAAGTCGCCGGAGATGACGCGATAGGGGTCATCCGGCTCCCCCAACTGGTCGACCACCAGACCGGCCCCGGTGAAATCATGATCCTCGGTATAGGCATTGGTCGTTACCAGGAGGGAGCGAATCCCCGAATCCAGCACCGATTTGACCCCATTCTCCGAATCCTCCAGTGCCACACACTCATCCGCCGAGAGACCCATCTGTTGCATGGCCCAGATATAGATATCCGGCGCCGGTTTCTTTGCCGGCACGATGTCACCGGCGGCGATTACCTCGAACCAGCTCTCTGAATCGGGGTCCAGACTGTGCTGCAACAGGGCACTGACGTTGGCCGGGGTGGTGGTGGTAGCAATCGCCAGGCGCAACCCGGCCTCCCTCGCCTCCTGCAACAGCCGTTTTACCCCGCAGCGCATGGGAATCGCCCCTGCGGAGAGCATGCGGGTGTAGTGGTCGGTCTTTTTTCGGTGCAGGTCAGCGATGAAACCATCCAGATCGGCCGGACGCTCGAAACCTCGATTGAAGCTGTCTAGATAGAATCGGATACGCTCCTTACCACCTGTCACAGAGAGTAATTTGCCGTAGAGATCAACAGACCAGTCCCAATCCAGACCTACCTCTTCGAAGGCCTGATTAAAGGCGACCCGATGGCCATCCCTCTCGGTATCCGCCAGGGTCCCGTCCACATCGAAAATCAGTGCTGCCAATTTTGCCATCTCTACCCATTCCCCAATCGTTAAAAATGGGGCTAGCTTACCCAAACCCACGTCTTTGTACCATCTACCCGATGTATGGTTTCCAAACGACCGAAACATTGATCAGGGTCAACTGTTTTTTCTCGGTTTGAAAGGTTTATGTGGGATAATTGGAATAGGGAACAGCTTTGCGGAATTCATCCCTATTATTGTGTCGCCATTGCCTTTCTGGTATAGATAGTCGTTTCACCGCAGAGGTATTTAGGAGTCGTTGAATGGCCCAAGAGAAAGCCAACGAACAGGGAGTGGGAGCCTTTGGTCTTGCCCCCTATGAGCCCGTTGAGGGCGAAGAGTATATGAACGAGAAGCAGGAGGCGCATTTTCGCAAGATCCTGCAGGCCTGGAAGGCCAATCTGATGAAAGAGGTGGACCGCACCGTGCATCACATGCAGGATGAGGCGGCCAACTTCCCAGACCCAAACGATCGCGCTACCCAGGAATCGGAGTTCAGCCTGGAACTGCGCACCCGCGACCGGGAACGCAAGTTGATCAAAAAGATCGACTCGACCCTCAGCATGATCGATGATCACGAATACGGCTTTTGTGAATCCTGTGGTGTGGAGATCGGTATCCGCCGCCTGGAGGCCCGGCCCACTGCATCTCAGTGCATCGACTGCAAGACCCTTGACGAGATCCGTGAAAAACAGATAGGCTGACTGAACCAGACATTCCCTGAAAAAAACCGGCATCAGCCGGTTTTTTATTTTCGCTATGGATGCTGACAAAGCTGAAAGATCCACGGATTATCGTGGGCGATTCGCCCCCTCACCTACCGGACCACTCCATTTTGGCTCACTGATCGCAGCCCTGGGCAGCTATCTCGATGCCCGCGCCAACCAGGGAAGCTGGCTTGTACGCATGGAGGACCTGGATCGGACCCGGGAGGTCAAAGGGGCCGCCACTGAGATCATGCGCAGCCTGGACAGCTTCGGCTTCGAATGGGATGGTGGGGTCGTCTACCAGAGCCGACGTACAGAGCCTTATGCGGAGGCCTTGGACCAATTACTCAAAGAAGACCTGGCCTACCCCTGCGGTTGTACCCGCAAAGAGATCAACCTGGCCGCCCGGGACGGCATCGAAGGGGCAGTCTATCCCGGCACCTGCAGTCGAGGGCTCCCGCTGGGGCGTAGCGGCCGCGCCATGCGCCTGCGGACCTTTGACATCCCAGCGCTATTCGTGGATCGAATCCAGCAACCACTCGAACAGAATCTGGCCCGGGAAATCGGCGATTTCATCATCCGTCGAGCGGACGGATTTCATGCCTATCAACTGGCGGTCGTGGTAGACGATGCTTGGCAGGGGATCACGCATATCGTCCGGGGGGCCGATCTACTGCTCTCCACACCGCGCCAGCTGCACCTGCAACAACTCCTGGAGTTAACCCAACCAGAGTATGCCCATCTGCCACTGGCGGTGGATGAAACAGGCAGAAAACTGAGCAAACAGTATCGGGATGCTCCGGTAGACAGGCACCGGCCCATGCGCGCCCTGCTACAGGCCCTGGCCCACCTCAATCAGCCGCTACCACCGGAACTGCCAACAGATCTGGATGAGTTCTGGCGCTGGGCCATTGAGAACTGGACCTTGTCGAGGGTATCTCCGATCCATTCCCGACAACCGCCAGTGGATAAAAAGTACACTGTAGTCCGCAAAGATCGCTGAATCACCAGAAATAATCCGGGCGCACTAACTATTCAGCTGCCTATGTCATGCCCATCTCTTCACTCTGAAAATGCCGTCGCGGGAGCTGCCTATCAACCCATCAAATCCCCGCCACCTCGCGGAGATATTTGAACAGTTTGCGGTAGGCGGCAGGGGGCTGCTCCTTTTCCCTCTCCCTTAAAACGGCCTGGATCAGCTGCCGCAGGTGCTGGCGGTCCGCCTCGGGGAACTCGCTGAGAAAGGCCCCGAATACCTCGCTGTCACCCTCGATCAAACGCTCCCGCCAGCGCTCGAGCAGATGGAATCTTGCCACGCCAGCCTGATGTCTGTTATCGACCTCGTCCATGATCCGGTGGATCGCTCCCAGCTCTTCATTGCGCAGCAGTTTACCGAGCCGCCGGTAGTGGCGCCGCAGGGCGTTAAAGGATTTGATTCGCTTCGCCTCCTCCAACGCGGCCAGCATCTCCCCGCTCAAAGGCATACGGGCAATGACAGCGGCACTCTCCTGGGTCAGGCGCTCACCCAGCTTCTGCAGGGCCAGCATATCCCGTTTGACCTGACTCCTGCTTGGAGCGGAATCCTCCCCGTCCAACATTTCGTCTAGTTCGTCGATTGGATTGTCTCCACGATCAGCTGGGGCTGAATCAACCCCCTGAATTCATTCACATCGAGCCGGTATGCCAGATGTACCTGCTCGGGCAAAACACCAAGATCCGCCTGATTGAAGGCGATGGCCTCGATTGAAACGTCACTGCCGACCGGGGTCAGCCGAAGCTTCAGGTGCCGTTCTCCCACTACCCGCTGGTGCGCCACCCGAAATCTGCCATCGAAGAGCGGCTCCGGAAACCCCTGCCCCCAGGGACCGCCAAAGCGCAGCTGCTGGGCCAGTTCCAGCCCCAGCTCTTCAGGCCGGAGGGCTCCGTCCGAGAGCAGCTTACCCTCGAGCGCGGCGCTATCGAGCTGGCGTGCGGCCAGCTCCTCAAAAACACCCTTGAAAGCAGAATAATTTTCCTCCCGCAGGCTCAGTCCGGCAGCCATGGCATGCCCGCCAAACCGCTCGAGCAGGCCAGCATGCCGCGAGGCGATCAGGTCCAGCAGGTCGCGCATATGCAGACCCGATATAGAACGCGCCGAACCTTTGAGCATGCCATCCCCACCGTCCGCGAAGGCGATGACCGGCCGATGATACTGCTCCCGGATGCGGGAGGCCAGAATCCCGATCACCCCCTGATGCCACTCCTCACGGTAGAGACAGAGACCGGCAGGCAGTTCTCCCGCGGACTCGAGATGCAGACGCTGCAGGGCCTCCATCGCCTGCTCCTTCATCTCCTGTTCGATCTCCCGCCGGGTCCGGTTGAGTCGATCCAGCTCCTGGGCCAGGTGACGGGCGGTGACATCCTCCTCTGTCAACAGACACTCGATGCCCACCCCCATATCCTCCAAACGGCCAGCCGCGTTCAGACGGGGTCCCACCGCGAACCCCATATCGGAGGCCACCACCCGATGCAGGGTGCGGCCAGACAGCTCCAACAGGGCCTGGATTCCTGGACGACAACGCCCGGCCCTGATCCGGCGCAGACCCTGCTCCACCAGAATGCGGTTATTGCGGTCCAATGGCACCAGGTCCGTCACGGTACCGAGGGCCACCAGGTCGAGCCACTCACTCATATTGGGCTCCGTCAGCCCTTTCGCCTGGAACCATCCGGAGGCACGCAGTCTGCTGCGCAGCGCTGCCAGGACATAGAAGATCACCCCGACGCCCGCCAGGTTTTTGCTGGGAAAAGCGTCGTCCGGTTGATTGGGATTGACGATGACCGCCGCGTCCGGAAGTTGTGCCGCTGGCAAATGGTGGTCGGTTACCAGCACCGGAATCCCCAAGGCATTTGCCCGTTCGACCCCCGCGAGACTGGCAATGCCATTATCCACCGTGACGATCAGATCCGGATGTTGCCGGGCCGCCAGGTCGACAATCTCCACCGTCAGACCATAGCCATACTCAAACCGGTTGGGCACCAAATAGGAGAGCCGGCGGCCGCCGAAGGCCCGCAAGGCCAGCATGGCCAGCGCCGTGCTGGTTGCCCCGTCGCAATCATAGTCACCCAAGATCAAGATATGCCCATCCTGCTCCAACATCCGCTGCAACAGCCGAGCCGCCTCCTCCACCCCCTGGAGTTGATCGGCTGGTATCAACCGTCTCAGGCTATGCTCCAAGTCATCCGCGGCATGGATGCCTCTGGCCTGATAGATTCGCTGCAACACCGGATGAAGATCGCTGGGGAGTTTATGCGTATTTTTGGGTAGTGGACGACGGGTTATTTTCAATTGTCTCGGTCCTGCAAACATTCTGCTCATACTCGAGTGATGAGAGTATAATTAGCCTATCCTAATCCATGCCCTCGCAGGAGGGCAGCATGAAGCAAACAGTCTCTATACCGAAAGGGATGTCTCTTTTTGCCATATCGCCATGAAACATCCCAGGACTATCAGCACAATTCTACCGATCATCTGCCTGTTGCCAGGCTTACTCCTGTGGGGCCTGCCCATACACGCCGAGGTCAGCGCGAAATTGTCCCACTCCACCACCACGCTGGATAAACCGGTCAGACTCAAGTTACTGATTCTGGGTAAGAGCGACGCATCACCCGACCTTTCCGTTCTGACAGAGGATTTCGATATCCTTGGCCGTTCGCAACAGCAGAGCACCTCCATCGTCAATGGTCGAAAATCGACGACGCTAGGCCTGATCCTGGTCCTGTTGCCAAAAAAGTCAGGAACCCTAACCGTTCCCGCCATCCCGGTGGGACATGAGCGGACCGATCCACTCACTCTGGAGGTCCTGCCCGGACGCTCCCCCCCTCCTCCGGCAGTCATCCAGCAGCCATTTTTCCCACCCTATCTGGAAAGCATTCCACCACCTGCCACTCCACCCTCTACGGTTCAACCGGTTTTTGCAGGTGGAAGCGTAGAGCCCTGCTCCAACTGGTTGGCATGGCTCCTTGGCGCAGGCTGGCTGGCCACACTGGTTGGCTGCTGGTTGAGCTGGCGTGGTAAAAAGCGGTCCGCGCCTATACCCACCCCTCCGCAACAACGGGAAATTGAGGAAATACCCGAGGACGAACTGCAGGTTATCCTCACTACCCTGGATAACGCCTATCAGAACAGCGACCGGGAGGCCGCCAGAGAGGGCTGGCTAAACTGGGGCAGATACCGCTGGTCCAATAACCCGCCCGGCAATCTCAACCGCCTGGCGGAACGCTCTCCGCAAACAGTCGCGCAGGCGGTAATCAGCCTGGACCGGGCCTTCTACAGCCCGGAAAACCAGCAGGAATGGCTGAAGTTCAAACCCACTGAGCTGCTTGGCCAGACAGCCAAGGAATGATCATGCACAGTCACGGGAGAGGGTACCCTGCGCCAAACGGCTACTCCTCTACCAAAACCGTATCTTCCTATCGACCGGGCAGAGATCCCCATAAACCGCCATGATCGACTCTAACTCCTTCAGTACCAGCTTTCGACCCAATTCATCGAGATCCCGAATCTCAGGCAGAACAACCCCCTGCTGCAACAACTTGATATCCTCTCGGACAGCGAGGCAACCCTTCACACAGAGCTGTTCAACGCTGTTATCAATCTGCTTCCGATCCATATTCAGCCACCATTCAGCCAACCGATCTACAATTATACTGATCCTGAAATCAGTGGACCGTTTTTTCAGGAACAAGTGTGGCAATTAAGCCTCTAAAAAGGTTCAATATCACTGACTTTAAAATACAAACCTAACATAAGGAAGAGCAATGCCCTGGATCAAACGTCTGTTTTTCATGTTTATGCTTTTGATTATTCAATCCGCTTCCGCCGAGTGGGGAGAGGGGTGGGATCCGGTAGACCCTCCCGTTCCCACTACAACCAAGAGCGGCAAGGTAGAGGTATTGGAATTCTTCTGGTACGGCTGTCCCCACTGTTATGATCTCGAACCCGAGATGGATGCCTGGCTCGAAGCAAATAAGGATAAGGTGGAAGTCCGCTACATCCCTGCTCCACTCAACCCAAAATGGGCGGTTCACTCCCACTTTTACTATGCAGCCGAGGTCTTGGGCGTAATAGAAAAACTGCATAAGCCGCTGTTTGAGGCAATGCATAAAAAGCGTCGCAAGCTGTTCGATAAGGAGTCCCTGATCGACTTCGCCGTCGAACAGGGTGTTGACCGCAAAGAGTTCACCAGCGCCTGGAACTCATTTGGTGTGAATGTCAAAGTGCAGCAGGCCCGTAAGCTGGGAAAACGCTTTCAATTAACGGGGGTACCAGCAGTTGGCATCAACGGTAAATACAAAACCAGCGCCACGCTCGCAGGCAGCAATGTAAAGTTATTCCAAATCATGAGCGACCTGATTGCGCAGGAATCTAAGCCCTCCCCGTGACCTGTTGCATCAACCAGGATCCTTTATTGAGGAAGAATTCAATATAGCGGGAGCGGAAATCTTCCACCACTGAATCAGCCACGGAAGGCCGGTTCAGCAGGCGTTTTGCCCAGATAGCGACACTTTCCGGATAGAGTGCCAGCACCTCATCACGCAACTCCCCCAAGAGGTTCAACCGCACAAAAAGTGGGGCATAAGCGGCATCCACCATGCAAAAGTCACTTCCATCAACAGCAAACAGCCCTGCCTCGACAGGACCAGCCAACCGCATCAGGTTTTGCCCAAATAGATCGAGCTTCTTGCGATACTCAAGTTCATCCTTAGCCATGCAGACTGCCGCCTGATCCATCAGCAGACCCGATCCATATTCAATCCAGGCCTTGTGTTGTGCTCGTTGTAATGGTGACGAGGGATGGAGTCGAGGTTTGAATGCCTCATCGAGATAATCGATGATTACGGCAGATTCAAAGATCACCTCTCCATCCACTATCAACAGTGGCACCTTGCCCAGCGGGGAGAGCCTTTTGAACCATTCGGGCGGTTTCTCCAGCTCAATATATTCGATGGAATAATCCATCTGCTTTTCTCGCAGTGTAATCACCGCCCGTTGAACAAAGGGACAAAGAACGAAACTAACAAGTTGTATCATAAAGAATAATCCTCACTAAAGGGGACATGGCACCTGGTACTAGCCGATAGATTTTCAGTGCACACTAGTGCTCCGTCAAGGTTGTATTGATGGAGTACTAGCCTTAGCTAAAGAAACCACAATCCTGGACGACCCAGATAATATCTGGTTATTCACTTTCAGCGGCGACAAATGACAACAAAAAACCGCATCGGTTTAAAAATCCCCGATCAATCCCCACCAATAGGCAAGGTCTTCTATTTGGTCGACAAGGAGATCAATGCGTGGATAGAGAGTCTACCCCTTGCCAACATGGGAGAAACCTCGGGCCAGATTTATCAAACCCTGGGTGAACAAAACCGTACGAGCATTCCTTATAAAAAGCGATTCATGAGTGCGGAGAAATTCCGTAATCCTATCAATTCTATTGGCGCAAGCCTTAAAAAGCACTATGTGGATATCGGGTTTCCGCTGACTGAAAAGGCGCATAGAATCGCTGTGCTAAATCGAGAACTGCATGGCAGACTGGCGACGGCCTATAAATGCGTAGTCGTCGATATCGTGCTGGCAAATAATGAAAAATCTGACGATAAACTGCTTACCAGCGCCATCCATCGAGTCATTCACCACTTCTCAAGGGTGATTCTGCTTTCCGTTCTTACCTATGACAGATTACCAAAACGGCTGTGGTTAGAATTGCATGTCTTACATAGGCTGGCATGTCGATACAATCTAGAATCCATAACCGTCAAAGATCAGCTTGAAGCTCACGGAAAAAGCTCAAGTATCGACGAGGCATATCGACGGACCATACTCTTCCACCTTGCCTCTCCCTATAAAATCCGCCAACGGGAAAACATTCAGATCTTTGACGCATTGCTTGAATGGAGCAGCTACGCACGCTGCTACAATATCGACGAGGCGCCACCAGAAAGTACTATTTTCATCAGACAGGATGCCGACTTGCCCCCTAGTCACGGCTCCCTGAGTGTCGATGCCGACCCCAGGTACCTGTTAATAGTCGATGCCTTTCAACTGATCGGCAAGATACGTGAACAGTTTAGTGAACAACCAACTACTGATACTCTTTGGGGTATAGAATCACTGAATACAAATCTACTGAGGCAATTGATTCAACTTTGGTCTAACGAGCAGAAACGGACCTTTGTCCGCACCAAACTCAATTTCGAACTGCGCATTGCCGTTGGATTAAGCAATATCTATAAGCTCGTCGAAGCAATCCCTGATAAGAAGGATGTAGATACCGGGGATACGGATATAACCGGGATCGAGAAAAAGTTTGCTGCGGGAAATGTCCTGGAGATCTCCTCAAATTTCACCTTAGAGCCCCTGGGTACGCAAAATGATATAACCACCAAACGTGGCAATTTTGTGGAGTTTGGGCCGAATTCACGTGATCTTGCCGAACCCGAACCTATCACGTCCATCTGGGACAATACGGAAAAACAAGATGGGCGCGGGGATACCTACCTGTTCTATACGCTCAATGAGAGCGCAGGCGGTTACTGTCTCGATTGGAAGGGTAATAACATACCTAAAATTCTGGTGGGAGAGCTCATCGGTGTTCAATCAGCCGTAGCAAACCATCAGTTTGGCGTTGGCCTGGTTCGCTGGATGAAGAGCAATCCCAATGAGAGCATGCAGGTCGGCCTGCAGATGATAGCTCCCAATGTGATTGCAATAACCGCTCAGCATGACAATCAAAATAAATCAACGAGTTACAAGTGTCTGTTATTGCCTGAGATAGGCACATCAGGTCAACCCACCAGTTTCATCTGTCCTTCATTTCCTTTCAAGGTAGGCGATCTGCTGACATTCAATGACGCTCAGACTTCCCGGAAGGTTAAGCTGATCCGGCTGCTTGAGTCGAGCGGCGCCATCGCTCAATTTCAATTCATCTATCTGGAACACCCGGGACTTCCAGAGAGCGATGGCAACGATGATGATGAATCCGGAGACGAATCCGATTTTACCAACCTCTGGTCGATGCTCTAGTGTGGTGTAACACTTTTTCAGCAACTGCCTTGATACCCAATCCCATTTGAAGGGATGCTCAGAATCCGGCCTCTTTATACCAGCGCTTGGCCTCCTCCGGGTCTTTTTCCACACCCCGCCCCTCTTCATACAACATAGCCAGGGTAGTCTGAGAACCGGCCAAGCCCTGTTCCGCCGCCTTCCTGAACCACTCAACCGCTTTAGGGAGATTCTGCTCGATACACTCTCCCTCCAGATACATAAATCCCAAGCCGTGTTGCGCCATAGCATGTCCGGCTTCAGCGGCTGCTTTCATGTTCTTATAGGCCATCAACTCATTAACCACCATTCCAAGACCGCCTTGGGCCATAATGGCCATGCGGTACTGGGCCTCAGGGTTACCCAGCTCCGTCAGTGGAGAGAGCAGCGCTGATGCCTTGGCAAAATTCTTTCCCTCGAAGGCGGCAATGCCGCTACTCAGATCCATACCTATGTCATCATTTAATCCAATCATAATTCCTCCTCATTTCATCGTCTGTCAAGGGCGCTTAATGATGCGCCGTTCCTGCGTGTAGTGTCACCCAATGGCCAAACTGCTACCCCGGGCTGAGATTTCACCGTTAGGCAGATAGAATCAGAACTCAAGACTGGGTGTGCTACGCCCTTTGTCTACCAGTTCCTAGCCGACCTGACATTCAGTCATTAGAAGTATGATGCATGCATCGTCACTTCCTCAATAAAATGGTATAAAATCACAATTAGATATCGTTTACGACACAGAAACAGAAAAATAGATGTCCCGGTTCCTGAATTTTCTAGGCCTGCAACCCGCCAATAACGATAGTCTATCCTTGGATAGCACTGGATGTCGCCTTTGCCTGCCCCTCTGCCAGCTGAAAGGAGCTCTGCCTGTGGAACGAAAAACCGCCTTGTGCTTTTTCTCTTTAATCTGTTTGCTCCTGCCAGCTCAAGTCTGGGCAAAGGCAACGGAGGGGATGCAAATTGAGATTGCCAGACAGGATTTCCTGGCCGCGGAGCAATCTCTGGCAGCTGGAGATAGACAGACTTATCTGCAACTAAAGCAGAGATTACAGACATACCCCCTGCTTCCCTATCTGGAATACCAGGAACTGATAAGCCGTCTCTCTGCCGACCAAACTGAAAGTATCCGCGCATTTCTCCATGAACATGCAGATACTCCATTAACCCGCCAGTTGCTACAGAAATGGCTATCCCTCCTGGCCAGAGAACAACGCTGGAAGAGCTACCTGAAATTCTCGACTCCCGGGGGCAGTGTTTCGCAGCAGTGTGACCGTCTGCAGGCCCTGATTAAGACTGGCCAACAGCAGTTGGCTTATGCCAAGGTGGAACCGATCTGGCTCAGCGGTCATTCACGGCCCAAGGCCTGCGACCCGGTCTTCAAGGCATGGACAGATGCGGACCACCTGACCGATAGCTTGGCCTGGAGAAGGGTTGAACTGGCAATGTCTAGCGGGAAGACAGGACTTGCCCGCTACCTCAAGAGATTCCTGCCAGTAGAGGAGCAAAAATGGGTAGAAAGCTGGATCAGCCTTCACCAAAAACCTCGTGGGGTGAAACAACTCTTGCAGGGACATCATCCGATGCGGGACGAAATGGTCGTCCATGCCATTCGCAGACTGGCGCGACAAGATATCGCCAAAGCGGTAGAGGCCTGGCAGCTCTTCCATAACGACCCGGTCTTCACTGATGAGCAACAGCTTAAAGTTGCGCGCACCCTCGCGGCTTACATGGTACGCAAACCTGACAGTCAGCTATCTCGGCAGCTCAGCAATCTGGTGCCGTCTCACCTGCGCCTCGACCCCAAGCTCAGCGATAAGCAATTTCAGGCTGCATTGCAGCAGAATGACTGGAACCAGGTACTTATTACGATTGACAACTTATCACCTGAGGTCCGATCGAAAGAGCGCTGGCGTTACTGGCGCGCCCGGGCGCTGATTCAGCTCGGTCAAAATGGTGCAGGGGAAACGCTCCTTCAGTCATTGGCAAAAGAGCGTAGTTATTATGGGTTTATGGCCGCGGATCGTTTGGGTGACAGACCCCATTTTCTCCATCAATCGCTTACCGCAGACAAGACCCTGGTCGCACGTCTTGCCACACTGCCCGGTCTGTTGAGGGCTCGAGAGCTTAGGGCTCTGGGTAGGAATCTTGCGGCCAGACGGGAGTGGAATCTGGCATTGCAGCACGGCTCTACCGAAGAGCTCAAGGCTGCGGCCATACTGATTCAGGAGTGGGACTGGCCCTCGCAAACGATCATGACACTGGCCAAAATCCGCTATTGGAACGACCTTGAGCTTCGCTTTCCGCTTAATCACCGAGAGCAGGTTGACCAGCAAGCCAGGGATCATGGTATCGATAGTGCGTGGATTTACGCCATCCTGCGCCAGGAGAGTGCGTTTGCTACCGATGCCCGTTCTCGTGCGGGCGCTATGGGGCTGATGCAACTGATGCCTCGCACGGCACGCCAGGTTGCAGCAAAAAAGAACCTTGGCTCATTCAATCCACAGGACCTGTTTCTGCCAAAGGTCAATATCGAGCTAGGGACAAGTTACCTCAGTCAGGTCTACCGCCAGCTGCAGGAAAATCCTGTACTTGCCACCGCCGCCTATAATGCAGGTCCGCAGAGAGTAATGAAATGGTTACCGGAAGAGGCGCAACCCACGGATGTATGGATCGAGACAGTGCCATACCGGGAGACCCGGGAATATTTAAAACGGGTTCTCGCCTATACGTTGATCTACAATCACCGACTGGGCAACACCCCGACACAACTACCGGCGAGCTGGATCAAGCCGATTGAAGCGACGCGCCTGGAAGGCGACAAACCCGCCAGGCTAGCCGCTGAATCATCCTAGAATCCTCAGTTGACTGTTTCCGCATGTCCCTCGCCGCTTTTGCGCCGGGAACGGAGTTTTGCTTTGACCCGGCCGATAAGCTCTGAATCGGTGATCACTTCATAGAAGAACTCACCCTCATTTTGCGATTCAATGACCCTGCCGTCATGCCGCAGAGTCTTTATTGGCGCTTCCCTCACCACCAGCCAATGAGACGATCCCTGACAGTCGATAAAGCGGCCAACATGGTAGTAATGGTATGTCCCTGAACGACTCTGCAATCGAATCTTGTGCATGGCAAGCTCTGCACGCAACTTCTTGAAGGCTGGAGGATCGAGATCGATTCCATTGACATTGTAGCGCAGCAGTTTCTGTCTGGAGGCTTCCTCCTGGCCTGAGTGCATCACCTCCACAGAGTGATGCTTATTTCGTTTCCAGTTGGTGTTATGTCGCAGCTCCGCATTGCAGGATGACAATCTGTCTGCCTTGTTGATGGCGGATGAAATCATGATCTTACGCCGGTCATCATAGAGGTAGGCGGGTGCATCATCACTGAAAGCTATACCCAACCCCAATTCCAGCCTTGGCAGATCCTGGTTTAGATGCTGACGATTCTGGGATTCCATCACCGACAGGATCCTACAGGCAAGCCCGCAAGCATAGGCTACAGTCAGCGATTGACCACTGTCAGCATACTCCAGAACAGCGAGGATCATGGCATCACCCTCGACAAATACCTTCTGGGCGTTAAATCTTTCCAGTAACTTGTTAATGGGGCCAAAAAAATTTAGGCTGAAATGAGTGGCCGGATTGAGCCGTTTCCGCATCAGTTGACTAGTAATCTCGGTCGATCCCCTCACATCCGCCTTGAGCACAACATGTGCCTGTATTTTCTGATCGGAAGATTCAGCCTCACTGCGCAGACGAAACTCATAGAGTGTACCGTTATCCCTGGATAGACTGATATCCTCATGATCCCTCAATAATCGGATATGGCTCATCTGCTGGTAGCCAAAATAGGCCAGTTTAAGATCACGACGAAACGTTAAATAATCCTTCAAGTAACGGGTAACATACTCCTGCTGTTTGGCTACAGACATACGCTGTATGTAGTGAAACACTGCATCCAACGCCCTGACCACCTCATCACTATTCACCAGGGTGAGTGAACCAAGCTGTTTAAGCAGGCTGCGGCGGGGCAAAGTGCCTGACAGATATTGATAGATATAACGTACCGGAACCTGCTCTTTGAGTTGGTGATAGAGACGGGGTGTACGGTATGAGGCAATTGCCCGCTGCAGGATCCCTGCCTTGTGAAACGCCTGGTGTATTTCACCAAGAATTCGCTGCCATAATGCCATCCAGTCAGGAATGTCTAGATGAGTTGCATGATCCTCTCCCCCGCGTAGTCCTGAAGAGCGGCGACTTTGCACCGAAGCATGGGACAGTCGATCAATATTATTCGGCGTATCCAGCCAGGAAAGCTTACAGGTTTTGAACTCATCATCCTGGAGTGACTGTTCCAGCAGACTATGTCCCTCCAGAAACTCAGAAAAACCTCCACACCAATCACGCTGGCGTACTTGAAAGCCCTCGACTTCACCCTTGTTTAGCTTCCTTGCGTCAATAGATACCGCGGGTTGAGCCCAGTCGGGCAGATAATCCTTAAATAATTGGCAAAAAATACGGTTGGTTGTGACGAACAGCCTCTCATCAACTCGATCTATACAGATGAGAGGATAGTGGTCCATCAAATAGTTTTCCGTACTCAGATCAGGCAGGTGCAACAGTGGATTGAACAGTAGCGACTTCGGCAACACCCAAGAAATACCGAGAATAGATTTACGGATCTTTCTCAACTCCTTCGACTCCACCTTATGTACCAGCATAAATAGTTGTCGCAGTGTACGATAACGAACTCCTGATTCATGTTTTGCGATGAAGACTAATCTTTCGTGAAGTTCCAAGGTGCGACCACTATTGTCTCTTGAGAAGATATCTGCATCTTTCTGCAGCTTTCTGCGTAACTCATCTATCACCGTTCCGGGAGATTCCAGTAATACCTTCAGCGAAGTCAGTTGCAGTAACTTCACCATCTCCGTGATAGACACGCTCTCATTGATCTGTTGTAAGGCACCTTCCAGCAGGCCACGATAGGCATCACTAAAAAGGTCAAAATCCCTATTTTTCAGTGGCATACCAGTGACGGAATAGCCCTGCTTGGTTAGATCTTCCTGAACCATTTTTTTTACAAGTTCAGAAAGTGCAGATCGAAATTTATGACTTAACACTACATCAACGTGTAGATTGTCTATGCCTGTCTGAAATCGTTCCATTTGCAGGCTTGCTGAACTACCGACATGCAGTGACCTCAGAAATTCTCTGATTTCTGGGTTTCGAGTGGAATATTTTCTTTCTAGTAATCCCATGGCGCTAATTAGACCCATTTATTATACGGCAATAATAAGGCAGTACTTTGACAGTCTATCCCTGAGAAGCTACAAACTGTTTGACAAATAATAGATTTACTTATAAAAAACTTAAAGCGAGACGAGTGAATCACTTTCGTTTCGAGCGAACTATGTGAACAACGTCCTGTTTAAATCACCACAGAAATAACCGAACAAGATCTGAATAAGTCAGTCCTTCATGGGATGCGAAATAATTATCGCCACTTAGTCGTTATCTGCGAATGACTCTCAATACCACATAATTCAATTGTATGCAGTGACCGGATAGGGATAAAATAGATATATATTATGATTGCTCGTTATTTATTGAACTTATCCGACATTCATAGAATCATAGGGGGTGTGAGTTATACGCAGCATGATTACACCATGAAACTCACTGAAATCTCACATGGTTCAATGAGACAAGAAAATGAAGTGTACTAACTTACACTTTGAATATTAATGTATTAGTCGAGGAGATATATCATGAAACTTCAAACACGCGCCTACCTTGTTTTCTTACTTATGATCCTACCATTCGCAAGCTGTTTTGCCGATGATTACCAGGATACTGTCGGCATCTTCAAGGAAGCAGTGGAGAGCAACAGTTTCTTCAGTAACAGCTATGGCTACGCAGTATTTCCCACAATTGGTAAAGGTGGCATAGGAATTGGTGGCGGCTATGGCAAGGGAAGGGTTTTTGCAAAAGGTCAATATGTCGGTGATACCTCAATGACTCAATTAACCATTGGCTTGCAGCTGGGTGGTCAAGCCTATAGTCAGATTATCTTCTTCGAAGACAAACGGGCTTTCGATGAATTCACCGGTGGCAATTTCGAATTCGGAGCCCAGGCTTCCGCAGTGGCAATTACGGCCGGTGTCTCTGCTGCCGCTGGTACCACGGGTAGTGCAGCCGGCGCTAGCGGCGGAAAGCACGACGCAAAAACTGTAGGTGGATATCACAAAGGAATGGCTGTCTTCACCATTGCCAAAGGTGGCTTGATGTACGAGGCAACCCTGGGTGGACAGAAGTTTAGCTATAAGGCCAAATAACCCTTGGCGGAGCTTCAAGTGACGCGAAATATCCCCGCCATATCGGCGGGGATATCTATCTGGAAGAAAAGCGTGCCGACACCTATCAAGGAGTTGAGGTTTGCGTGAGGGTCGTCGTAGTGAGGAATTTATTTATACAATAACACCGCATGCCCCGCCTGGATCATGATGACGGGGCATGGAGGAATCCAGGCAGGTTTGCTAAATAAAAGCGGCGACTGAATTCCTACCGGATCTCTTTGCTGGCCACTTCCGAGAATCCGCTTTCGAGTCCCTCATAGTCATAGGCAGTGACCGCGAAGTAATAGATGCCGGGTCTAAGCTCGGTGATGGAATAGCTCGTGATCGAACTACCAAGCAGGTCGACTAAGGGAATTAAATTATCGCTTTCAGTCCCATAATAGATTCTATAACCCTCCAGGTCACTCAGAATGAGAGTTTCGCCATCAGTCCTTGTGGTTGGGGCAGTCCATGAAAGATTCACGGATTCCTCTACCGGTAGTCTAGTTGGCGTGATGGGTTTCCGATCAACAGCGGCATAAGCTGTTGAGTCGAAGAGGATGGTGAATGTGAAAATCGCGATCGCGATTGAAATGACTGTGCGTAAATTCATGTTCATGCTTGTCTCCCCTATCTTTTATAATAATTAACTCGCCGATTCGTTATCCTTTTAGTTCAAGCGAGTAGTTGAAAGTCACCTAATCCAGCAATTTAAAGTATAAGGGAAAGGTGTTTCCCGGTTATTTCTCAAAAGCAACAGGTTGTAACGAATCATTTCGTATCTGTATCAGCCAGATACTCCGTGCAACCGTTAAAACCCATTCCGATTCGAAGCGAACACTTTTCCTGTCTTTCCGAAATCAGCCGTGTTCAAGTTCGCCTTGACTTCGGTAAGCATTGAAGAACTTCTGTATATTATTTTATTCTTATATCTCAATATAAAGTATAACATAAAGAGTCTTAATCCTCATTGATAATTATCTCCTTTTTTTATCAACAAGTTACGCTATATCACCCTTTTCTGTAACCACATATTTATCTGGCGATGAGAAATTAAAGTGGTATAAAATCTGGCCGTTAATTGGCACATACGTTAATTGTTTACCTGTTTACTCGGAATACAAAACAATTCATTCTACTGACCAGAAACCCTACCAATAGTCTTAAGGAGCATTAGCTCGTGAATAGATTAATTTCGTCTTTACCTCTTCTTCTCGCGCCTGGGCTCGGACTCGCGGCCGGTAATGGAGAGAGTCACCTGGACCTGACCAACCATTGGGTTGGATTCACCGCTATTGCCATCTTTGTACTGGCCTATGCCTTGGTAATGGCCGAGGAGTTCACTCACCTACGCAAGTCGAAACCGGTCATTCTGGCGGCTGGCCTGATCTGGGCCCTGGTGGCCTGGTTCTATCACTCGCATGGGCAACCCCTGGCAGCCGAACATGCCGTACGCCATAACCTGCTCGAATACGCTGAACTGATGCTCTTTCTGCTGGTGGCGATGACCTATATCAATGCCATGGACGAACGTAACGTATTCGAGGCGTTACGCTCCTGGCTGGTGCGCAAGGGATTCGGTTTACGCCAACTCTTCTGGATCACCGGTATGCTTGCCTTCCTCATCTCTCCGGTGGCGGATAATCTCACCACCGCGTTGCTGATGTGCGCGGTGGTGCTGGCGGTGGGCGGCAGTAATACCAAGTTTGTCCTGCTGGCCTGCATCAATATCGTGGTGGCCGCCAATGCCGGGGGGGCCTTCAGTCCATTTGGTGACATCACTACCCTGATGGTGTGGCAGAAGGCCATAGTCACACCACAGGGAACCGTGGATTTCTGGGCCTTTTTTACGCTTTTTCTTCCCTCTCTGGTCAACTGGCTGGTGCCGGCCAGCATCATGACCTTCGCGGTACCCAATGAAAAACCTCAGGGTGGTGGGGAAAATATCGTCATGAAACGCGGAGCCAAGCGCATCATATTTCTGTTTCTGGCCACCATCGCCACGGCAGTCAGTTTCCACAACTTCATCCACATGCCCCCGGTGATTGGCATGTTGACCGGCCTCTCCTATCTGCAGTTCTTCGGTTACTACCTGAAAAAGACCTATCACAAGGAGCAACAGGCTGCATCCGATGGGGACCATACCGAAATGGAACATACCGAACAGCTGGGCGACCCGGTTTCCTTCGACATCTTCAATAAGATAGCCCGAGCCGAGTGGGACACCCTGCTCTTCTTCTATGGCGTGGTACTCTGCGTTGGCGGCCTGGGCTTTATCGGCTATCTGGCTTTGGCATCAGAGGTGATGTATACCCAATGGGGAGCGACGATGGAACTCAGCGCCAGCATGAACGCGACTCCGGCAAACATAACTGTCGGGATACTCTCCGCCATTGTAGACAACATCCCGGTGATGTTCGCAGTGCTGACCATGATGCCGGATATGTCCATGGGTCAATGGCTGCTGGTCACCCTGACTGCGGGTGTGGGGGGCTCCATGCTCTCCATCGGCTCCGCCGCGGGTGTCGCATTGATGGGGCAGGCTAGAGGCAAGTACACCTTTTTCGGCCATCTCAAGTGGGCACCGGTGATTGCCCTGGGCTACGGTGCAAGTATCCTCACTCATCTCTGGATCAACTCGGGCAGCTTCTAATCACCGCCTCGAACCTTCGGCATGGTCTGCCGAAGGTTTCAGACTAAGATGATCCAATATCTCGACTGTGTCAGCTCCGAATGGATACAGCCTAATGCTTAAACTTCCAGCCGTTCTGATTCTGCTGCTTCCCTCGCTGGCCAGTGGCGCCCATATGTCCACTGCTCCGACTGACCTCAGCTATCAGTGGGTCGGCACCACAAGCCTGATCATCTTCACCGTTGCCATTCTTCTGGTCAGCTTCGAAGAGTTTATCCACCTGCGAAAATCCAAGCCGATGCTGCTGTCTGCCGGCATGATCTGGGCGCTGATCGGGCTGTCTGTCCAGGGAACCGGTGCTTCACAGCTGGCAGAATCTGCCGTGCGGCACAGCCTCCTGCAATATGCCGAGTTGATGCTCTTTATGTTGGTAGTGATGACCTATATCAATGCCATGACAGAACGCAGGGTATTCGTTGCTCTGCGCACCTGGATGAGCAGTCGTCATTACAGCTACCGGCAGCTCTTTTGGCTGACCGGCAGCAGCACATTTTTTCTTTCACCGTTCCTGGACAACCTTTCAACCGCCCTGTTGATGGGGGCCGTGGTAATGGCAGCCGGACGGGATAACCTGCGCTTCGTCAGCCTCGCCTGTGTAAATGTGGTCATTGCCTCGAATGCTGGTGGTGCCTACAGCCCCTTCGGAGACATAACCACCCTGATGGTCTGGCAACAGGACATCATGAGCACGAATGGCCGGGTCGGTTTCTTTACGTTTTTCTCTCTGTTCATCCCATCGGTCGTCAACTACCTGATTCCTGCTCTCTTCATGCACTTTGCAGTGCCTGAGGGCCGGCTTCCCGACACCCAGGGAGCTGTGGTGATGTTACGTGGTGCACGACGGATCATTGGGCTGTTCCTGCTCACCATAGCCACCGCGGTCTGTTTCCAGGGTCTGCTGCATCTGCCAGCCGTGATCGGCGTCCTCACCGGGCTCTCCTACCTGCAATTCTTTGGTTTTTATCTGAAAAAGACGCACAAAATCCACGAGGCCCATGTGGCCGATGAAACCACCCTCACCCTGCCTTTCGTGGCCGAGAGCAAGCGACCCTTCGATGTCTTTCTCAGGATGGCGCGGGCCGAATGGGATACCCTGCTGTTCCTCTACGGCGTCATCCTCTCGGTCGGTGGGCTGGGCTATCTGGGCCTGCTCTCACTGGCATCCGAGATCATGTACGGGCAGTGGGGGGCAACGCTCGCCAATATTGCCGTTGGGCTTTCATCCGCCGTCTTGGAGAATATTCCCACCATGTCCGCCGTGCTGGCCATGAATCCCGAGATGTCCATGGGTCAATGGCTGCTGGTTACCCTGACGGCAGGCGTTGGCGGCAGTCTGCTCTCCATCGGCTCAGCTGCCGGTATTGCACTGATGGGACAAGCGCGGGGCAGGTATACCTTCTTTAGCCATCTCAAGTGGACGCCGGCCATCGCCCTCGGTTATGCCGCCAGTATTCTCACTCACCTCTGGATCAACTCCGGCAGTTTTTAGGGCTCACTCGCTCCACATGGGCATAGACCATCCCATATTTTTTGCATTGATAACGGGTCAGTTTAAGCGCCACGGAAAAAAAGATTTGTCCTATCTCACGTCCCTCTTCGGGCAATCTCGGGAAAATCAATACATGGCCAGGCTCGACAAGCCTGGAATCAGGTTTTGACAACCTTCAGGGGGTAGTGTTTTGCAATTGGCACAAAGTCCTTGTCGTTATGCAGTAACTGACAACGATGTTCGAGTGCCGTGGCAGCAATGATGCAGTCATTGGTTTTGCGGATGGTGATGCCCTGCTTTCGCAGTTTGCGATAAATGTCAGCCGCAAGAACGAATACAGTTTCAGGTATTGGCAACATAATCAGTGGACTAAGATAGCGCCGAACGCGCCGGTGCGTGGTGTCATCGCCAATACCCTGGAGGATCTCCGTCAGTATGATGCCACACAGGGCAAGGTCTTCGTTATCGAGGATAAGGTTTTCCAGCCTGGCCACATGCGGCAGATCACGACCCACGAAGAAATCGATCCAGACGCTGGTGTCGACCAGAATCACTGCCCCCGGCCGGTACGCATCTCCGTAAGATCACCCTCCCAGGTCACCTTGCCTTTTAGCGACAGGAGTTTCTTTTGCTGCTTGTGGCGTAGGAGTTCACGCAAGGCGAAATCAACCAGTTCACGGCGGGTCTTGAGTCCAGTGGCCTTGAGACCGGCCGCGACCAGTTTGCTATCCAGCACGATGTTGGTACGCACAGTATCTGATTCCATGGCATCAGCTCCAGTAACGAGTATACACATATATTATATTATTATGTGTAATGTAGACCGGCAAGGGTTCGCGGTCAAAGCTTCCGCGTCCTGCTCACGCCCCTCACCCGCCCATGGAAGCTTCAATCGATCAATTTAGATCAATGATATTTGTCAATTGTCAAGTAACACCTTCTCATTGAAACAACCTGTAACACTTTTCTCCTTTCGGGAAATATCTCAGTAACATCTATGCCTTAAACTTCCCTCTGATTTTATTAGCGGTTGCCCTTTTTTAGAGCACTCAGTTAGGAGTAGAGTGATGAAATCGAAAAACCTTGATCTGTTTGCATGGCCTGAAGACCCGGCTTGGCCGGACCGCACCGGTAACGATCCGTACGATATCGCTGCCTGACCCACTGTCCAAACGAACCTCAGGGGCTGCGCGACAGCGGCCCTTCGTTTGATCCAAAACCTGATCGAATCCTCCTCTGCCTAACCACATTTCATCCCGTGGCTAACAATTCGATTGCCTTTCGGCTTTAGGCAACCAGTCCCTGCCGCTGCAACTCGTGGAGCTTGTCACGCACCCTGGCGGCCTCTTCGAACTCCAGAGCCCGCGCATGGCGATACATCTCGTCCTCCAGTTGGCGGATGCGCTTCGCCATCTGCCGGGGAGTGAGAGCAGCATACTCCGCCGTCTCTTCCGCCACCTTGGCATAGGTTTTGGCGGTAACGGGTGCCCCCGGATAGGCCCCCTCCATGATGTCAGCAACGGATTTTTTGATGGTCTGGGGTGTAATGCCGTGCTCCTGGTTGTAGACCATCTGCTTGATGCGACGACGCTCAGTCTCATCGATGGCGCGGCGCATGGAGCCGGTGATCTGATCCGCATAGAGGATCGCCTTGCCGTTGGCATTGCGCGCGGCGCGGCCGATGGTCTGGATCAGTGAACCCTCGGAGCGCAGGAAGCCCTCTTTGTCCGCATCCAGGATTGCTACCAGGGAGACTTCCGGCATATCGAGCCCCTCCCGCAGCAGGTTGATACCTACCAGTACGTCGAACTCCCCCAACCGCAGGTCGCGGATAATCTCAACCCGCTCCACGGTGTCGATGTCGGAGTGCAGATAACGCACCCGCACATCGTGGTCCCCCAGGTAGTCGGTGAGATCCTCCGCCATGCGCTTGGTGAGAGTGGTGACCAGTACTCGCTCGCCCTGCGTGACCCGCAGGCGGATCTCGGAGAGTAGATCGTCCACCTGACTGCTGGCCGGGCGCACCTCCAGCTCCGGGTCCACCAGACCAGTGGGACGCACCACCTGCTCGACGATCGCCCCCGAGCGTTCCAGCTCATACGCCCTTGGCGTGGCACTGACATAGATGGCCTGGGGGGCTCGCTGCTCGAACTCGTCGAACCGCAGAGGCCGGTTGTCCAGCGCGGAGGGCAGGCGGAAGCCATACTGCACCAGGGTCTCTTTGCGGGAGCGGTCGCCCTTGTACATGCCGCCGATCTGGGGAATGGTGACATGGCTCTCGTCCACCACCAGCAGGGCCTCGTCCGGCAGATAGTCGAACAAGGTGGGTGGCGGTTCCCCGATAACGCGGCCGGAGAGATAACGGGAGTAGTTCTCGATGCCCGAGCAGTAGCCCAGCTCCATGATCATCTCGATATCGAAACGGGTACGCTGGGCGAGACGCTGGGCCTCCACCAGCTTGTGGGCCGACTCCAACTGCTCCAGTCTGACCTTCAACTCTTCCTTTATATACTCAACCGCATCCAGCAGCGTCTCTCTGGGCGTGACATAGTGGCTCTTGGGAAAGATCGAATAGCGGGGCACCTTGCGCAGCACCTCACCGGTAAGGGGGTCGAACACCGAGATCTGCTCCACCTCGTCATCGAACAGCTCGATCCTCACCGCCTCCGAGTCAGACTCCGCCGGGTAGATGTCGATCACCTCGCCCCGTACGCGGAAGGTTCCACGATGCAGATCCACCTCGTTGCGCTTGTACTGCAGTTCCGTCAGGCGCTTGAGAATGGTGCGCTGATCGATGATGTCGCCCCGGGAGATATGCAGCATCATACCCAGATAGGAGCTGGGATCACCCAGACCGTAGATCGCGGATACAGTGGCGACAATGATGGCGTCCTTACGTTCCAGCAAGGCCTTGGTGGCGGAGAGGCGCATCTGCTCGATATGCTCGTTGATGGAGGCATCCTTCTCGATGAAGGTGTCCGAGGCGGGTACATAGGCCTCCGGCTGGTAGTAGTCGTAGTAGGAGACGAAATACTCCACCGCGTTGTGGGGGAAAAACTCCTTGAACTCCCCGTAGAGCTGCGCAGCGAGGGTCTTGTTGTGGGCCATGATCAGGGTTGGACGCTGGATCTGCTGGATCACGTTGGCGATAGTGAAGGTCTTACCGGAACCCGTTACCCCCAGCAGAGTCATGCCCGCCTCGCCGTCATTTATCCCTTCCACCAGCCGCTTTATGGCCTCTGGTTGATCGCCGTTGGGGGCAAATTTGGATTCCAGTTTAAATTCTTTGGACATTAGGGATTTTTCGCAGACAAGGAATTAGCTATTATTACACGCGCAAGCACCAATTCAGATCCTGTCTACCAGTGGTCGTCATAAGAAGATAACGGATAACACATCATGAATGCACAGCTCTCCATCCGGGTACAGGCCGTCAAACCTTCCCCCACCCTCGCGATTACCACCCGTGCCGCCGAGATGCGTGCCGCCGGCAAGGATGTCATCGGGCTTGGCGCCGGTGAACCCGACTTCGATACCCCTGACCATATCAAGGCTGCAGCAATCGAAGCCATCAACCAGGGTTTTACCAAGTATACCCCGGTGGATGGCACCCCCGGACTGAAGCAGGCCATCATTGAGAAGTTCAAACGTGACAATAGCTTCGACTACGCGATGGATCAGATTCTGGTCTCCTGTGGCGGCAAGCAGAGTTTCTACAATATGGCCCAGGCCACACTGGATCCGGGTGACGAGGTGATTATTCCCGCACCCTACTGGGTCTCCTACCCCGATATGGCGATCCTGGCGGGTGGTGAGCCGGTACTCATCCAGGCCGGCGCCTCACAGAGTTTCAAGATCACTGCCCAGCAATTGTCTGGCGCCATTACCGAGAAGACCAAGCTGTTTGTCATCAACAGTCCTTCCAACCCCACCGGTATGGCCTATACGGCAGATGAGCTGACTGCCTTGGGGGTGGTTCTCAGGGAACACCCAAGGGTGCTGATTGCCACCGACGATATGTATGAACATATCCTCTGGCCAGGCAAGACCTTCGTCAACATCCTCAACGTCTGCCCGGATCTGGTGGAACGCACCCTGGTGCTGAACGGCGTCTCCAAGGCCTACTCCATGACCGGCTGGCGGATCGGTTATGCGGGCGGACCGGCGCAGATCATCAAGGCGATGAAAAAGATCCAATCCCAGAGTACCTCCAACCCCACCTCCATCTCCCAGGTGGCTGCCCAAGCCGCGCTGGAGGGGTCTCAGGAGTGCATCGGCGAGATGCTGACCCACTTCAAACAACGCCACGACTATGTGGTGGATCGTTTGAATAGCATGCCTGGGGTGGAGTGCCTGCCTTCTGATGGCACCTTCTACTGCTTCCCGAAAATCGAAGGGGCGCTGGAAAAAATCGACGGCGTGAATAATGATCTGGAGTTGTCTGAATACCTGATCGAAAATGCCGGAGTTGCCCTGGTACCCGGCAGCGCCTTTGGCCTGAGCGGCCATGTCAGGCTCTCCATTGCCACCAGTATGGAAAAACTGGAGATGGCGCTGGACCGTCTGGAAAAGGTCTTGGTAGGTTGATCTGAGGATATTTGGTCTTCCGCCTATTGACGCTAAGCCCCGCTGTCATTAAGATGCCCGCTCTTAAACCATTCCCCGGTAGCTCAGTCGGTAGAGCGGGTGACTGTTAATCACTAGGTCGGCAGTTCGAGCCTGTCCCGGGGAGCCAA
>CBDVCD010000015.1:0-28802 GCA_965372385.1 uncultured Gammaproteobacteria bacterium
GGAAGCTGCCAGCTGAAGCTGGGGGTTTTAACCCTCCCAAGAGGAGACAATAAATTAAAATTGCCATAGGACAAAAATCTGGGGACACATCACTTCAAAATCTGGGGGACAAAATCTGGGGACACATCAAAATCTGGGGACACATGACTTAATTACTACTGTCTTCTGCTGTCACCATTATAGCCACGGTTTATACGTTACACCACACTAGTTGTTGTCAGGGGACAGACGCAGTAGACGTTCGCTGCGCCAGACCCGGATAATTTGCAGGCGATCTGTACCGCGACGGTACACAATCCGCAGTGGCGGGTGAATGGTCTCACGGAGAAAAGACGGGCCAAACTCAGGAACGATACGCCCCATATCCGGATGATCCGAAAGGGACTCCACCCGTTGAAAGACTTCCCACACCAATCTTTCACCGATATCCGGTACGCCTTACTCTGTATACCAGGCCTGTATCTCTTCGAGATCTTGCAGTGCTGATTCGGCAAAGCTGATGGCAATAGCCGACACCGGTTACTTCACTCCAAACCGTGCCTTTGCGGTAGCCAGTCTACATTTTAATCTCGGTGCCTCATACAGCGTATCGCAGCAGGATCGACTTGATGGTGAAGATCAGGCTTTGTCCGCTGGTGATGGCAAAATTCCACTGAGGCAGGGTTTGAAGTGTGGAAGCAAGGCTTGCCCAGTTACCGACGATCTGATTGTCGGCAGGCGGGCTGTATGTGAGGTTTGTGCCATTCAGGCTGATCTGGATGGGGGCTGAGGCCGCGGTCTCATCGGCTGCGCTCGTTAGGGGAAAGATATGCGGCTGCAGAGGCAGCGGTTCGTTGTGGGCCAGCTGGTTCCCGTTAGAACGCCAGGCTAGCTGTGCCGGCGAGCAGGCTTGGCCCAGCCAGATTCCGCCACCTTCCAGCGGCCGCAAGCCTATCCAGTAGAGGCCCGGCTGCAGGGCGGTTTCATTGCAGCGGAAATGCAGCCATTCAGGTGTATTCCCTGGGGTGGACAGGGTGCCTTCCGCCCGCGCCTTCGCTGCCGGCCGGTTCCCGCTGTCTTCACTGATAGCTATTTCCAGGTCGCTATTTTCCGCCAGGCCATACCAGGCTATGGCAAGACCGCTGAGTTTCACTGGCTGATCCACTTTAAAGGGCACCGCGACCCGATCCCCCTTGGCCAGGCTGATCCCGGTGAGCTCGATATCGACGGAAATATCAGGTGGGGTGGTTTCCCATGCTGCCTGCGTTAGATCGAGGCTTGCTTCGAAGTAGAGGCTATGGGGCACTCCTGCCGGTGGTTCAAGTGGCAAGACCTGGGTCTCTTCGCGACTGCCGTCGAAGTTGTAGGTGACAGGTTCGGGGATTAGTTCGGTTTCGAGCAGGAAAGCCAGGTTCGCCTGCTCCACCACCAAACGACAAGGGGCATCACTTTCGATCAGCAGGGGCAGTAGGATCGAGCCGCTATCCGCGGCACGTTGCTCGAAGGCGCGCCCCAGGGCAGGCGCCAACAACTCGAGCAGGGTTTCTCCCTGCTGAGGAAAGGTTAGCGAGTCTGTGTGGACACCGGCCTGCAGCCATTGCCACAGCCCCTCGCTACTGTCCTCGTTCAACAGGCGTAGACGCGGATTGGTGGGCTGCCCCTGCAGGGCTATGCTGCTGAGGCCGGATTGCAGGAATACCTCCCGCTCCAGCTGCGCCACGTCATCCCGCGGGGCATGGGCCGGTGCATCGGCTGACGCCATGGCGGATAGGGATTTATGCGCCTGGCTGTGCATTTCCTGCAGCATCTCGGCGACGGCCACTGCATAATCGGCGGCATGAGGCTCCAATAGTTCTACCTGAAAGACCGGTGCCACCAGGGGTTCGGGAAATACCTGCCCGGCATTGGCCGTGACGGTCGCCTGCTCACTCACCGCCTCCCCATCCACCCGATAGACTGCGACCCTGCCATACAGCTGGCTCTGCAGGCGCAGGATCGGGGCCGGGTAGCTGAGTTCCACGTCGATGCGTTCGCCCTGCGCATCCCAGGTTTTCACCCAAGCATTGTCAGTGCGAGTTATGTTAACCGTGGTGGGCTCGAAGCGGAGCTGGAGTTGGCTGTCCGGCGACAGGCCGATACCGCTAGACCGGTCATCCAGGGCAAGCTGCAGATAGAGGGTGCGGCGAAACAGGGTGACACCATCGTCCTCAACCGGGCTCGTCAGATGCAATTCAGTGCCCGCCTCCAAACGATGCTGCTCCGTGCAATCGGCATGGGTATAGAGCCCCGGCATCTCAGCCACCTCCCCGGGTTGTGTCGAGGTTGACGATGTCGAGTTGCACCTTCGCCACATCGTCTTTGACCGCATCGATCGCTTGGGTGAGATCCGTTCGCTGAGTGCGAAACTCCGTCAGCTCGAGTTGCACCTGATCGATCTCTTGGCTCGCCAGCAGGTAGCTGGCATCGAACTCAGCGGTTTTTGCATCGATTGCGTCCTTGGCCACTAACACGGCTTGTTCGGCGTCCGTTACCTTGGCGGCTTGCAGGATGACCTCTTGTTGGATACTCAGCATCTGATCGAGAAGATCGGGATTCACCACACTGATCTGATCGATCTTGGTATTGAGTTCGATGCGGGTTTGATTGACTGCCGACAAGGTGCCCCGATCACTCGCCTTCAATTGCTCCGAGGCGATTTCGAGATGAGAAAAGAGCTCCCGTTGGGTCGCTTCATCCAGCTCCGCGATCTCGAGCGCAAGAAAATCGTGCACTGCGTATTTGACCACCCGTTGGGATAGCCACTGGGCCGCCAGTCCTTGTTGCCCGGCGACGAAGCTATGGGCCTCTCCTAGCAGATCGTCCACCAGGCGAAAGCCCTCGGCGCCCCGTTGCTTGGCCCCGGCAAAGGCCTGCTGCAGCCCTGCCTTGCTGCTGAGATATTCGCCAAAATACTCGAACCAGGCCCCCACCCAGTTTTTCCAGCGCACCGTACATACCGCTTGTGCGGTGCTGCCTGTTCCTACATCATCCGGATGATAGTTCGCACGCAGTATGCTCATCTCCAACGGCCAGTAATAACCCAGGTTGCTGGCGTTGCGCTGGTCGAAAAAACGTTGTTTGCCCTCGCTGGCGTAGATATCCAGTGCCTCGCGTAGTGATGAGCGGCGCTCCTGCTGGTAAGCGGCAGCGATCTGATAAAAGCTGTCCTGCAGTAAATGGGGACTGTCGGCGTCCGGGTCGAGCAGCGCCAGGACCTCTTCCAGTGCCGCTTGTTGTTCGGCGGTCAGGGGTTCCAGGGGGGCGTAGTGCAGGCTCAACCTGACGCTGCCGTCGGCGCCGGTGCGTAGCTCCACCGCCCGTCCGGTCTGGATGGCCAGGCCATAGGCAACCTCCAGTCTGCCCAGACTGGCCTCGAGGGTGATGCGGCGGTTGGCCAGGGGACGCCCGCCGGCGTCACGGGCATAGAGGCGCAGATCGAGAGTCTGGCCAAGCCATGCCGGTTGGGTCAGGCATTGCAGATCCAGCACCACCAGTTCGCTGAGTCCGAGCAGTGTATCGAGTTGCGCCTGCAGGCGGGTATAGTCCCGGCTGGGGAGCTGTAGTTGGGCGGCGAACCGATCCAGGTTGCTGCTCCAGTAATCCGGAGTCAGACCCAGGGACGCGGCACAGATTTCCGTGAACCGTTCCGGGCCGATGTAGGGCACGGCATCGACCTGGCTGAGACTGCTGAAGGCACCGCCTGCGTTGGCCCGCGCATCCAGCAGCCGTTGCGCGAGTTTGATGCCGATGTCGAGCTCATCGGGAAACTCGATCAGTTCGGCCAGTTCCGCCGCGCTGGCGGCCTGGTTGAGAAACTCGAGCACCCGGGCCTCTTGAGTGGCGCTGAGATCTCCCGGTTGCAGATAGACGACGGGCATCAGGTGCGATCTCGTCGGCCTAACCCATCTGCGATTTCAACGCGGCGATGTCGGCGCTGATCTTCTGCACATTGGCCTTGATGCTGTTTTCATCCAGCGGATTGATCGCACGCACGTTGTCATTGATGAGCGTGAGACCGGAATTGATCTGGCTGCCCAAACGCTCTGTCGCCTGCATGCGACCTTCCAATACATTCACCGCGGCCTCTATACCCTTGGTCTCCTCCACCTGTTGAGAGACGTTTTCCACCTCAGTCAGAACTTCTTCAGCCTGTTTGCCATGGCCGAGATGGGCCTGCATGACTGTCGCGCCGGCGCCGGATTTTCCACTGCCGTAGATCTCCGCCGATTCCTGAGCGGCTATCGCCTGCACGATCTTCTCCTTGGCAACCCGGATGTGCGGATCGTCGCCCGCAGCGTAATTCTCTACTACCTTTTTCACCGCCTCCATGTACTTTTTCCGACCCAGAATGCCGTACTCCTTATAGTTCTTCTGGAAACGTTCGTCGAAGACGCCGAAGACATCCTCCGCTTGGAAAGCCGGTCCCACATCCTCCGCAACTCCGGCTTCCATCGCTGCGCTGTCCTGCAGATAGTTCAGGCCCCAGGACCATAACCAGTCGCGGAACAGCACCTGGATACTGGCGCTGCCGCGCACCCCATCGGGCGTGCTTGGATCCGCATCGGGTTTGGCCATCGCAATCACCGTCGCGCGGTAGTCATGCCACATGGTCCAGTAGTTGGGGCCGGCGGTATCCACCAGCCACTCCGGATTACGCAGATGGTAGGTGTCGGCATAGGCGCGGATGGCAATGGAGTCTTCGCGTTCATATTCTGCATGCACCACTTTGTAGGCCTGCTTGGCCTGGTCGTCGGTGGGGGTGGCGGCGGTCATGATGGCCTTGGCCACACTCATTTGATATTGCGGCACCTGCATGTTGATGACGGCATTCACCTGCTCCTCTTCCGTCTGGGCAAATCCCTCGCTGTGCTCGGAACGCAGCAGCACCTGGGCGATGCCCTGGGCGTTGACCTGCACAGACAGGGAGTTGTCACCGGCACCGGTGCGGGTGACAAAACCTTCCTTGGAACGCAGACGGCCCCAGGCGGCGATGAAGTCCACCCAAGGGTAGGGTGCGGGCAGGGGATTACCGCCCAGATCCGTGACCTTGGCTGTGATTTCACATAACTCGCCTATGGCATAAGAGAGCCGGCTGCACGACATGGTCACCAGGTAGTTGTCCAGCAGCGGCTCGATCCGTTCTTCCAGCTCGTCCACCCGACTGTCCAGGGTCTGCACCTGTACGGAGACGTCGCTCAGCTGGGTCTCCAGGCCCTGCAGCTGTATTTGCAGCGCGGCCAGATCCTGATCATGGTGGGTCAGGCTGGAGCCGTACTCGGTGAGCACGTCAATCAGGTTGTTCCAATCGTCGTGCCGGATCAGATGTCCGGACTGCTTGGGCGCCAGGCCCGTCAATTGATTGATAGCGTCTTGCAAGCTCATGCTGGGTCTCCTTTTACTATGCTGCCTTCGACCGCCAGTTCGAGGGGTACACCCGCGGCCTTGGCACGCAGCAGTAAGGCCCACACCCGTTCAACCAACGCGGGATCGATGCTTTGATCGGGGGAGGACTTAAATAAACGCACCCGCACACCCACCTTCGGCGGCAGCAGGTATTCCATCCACAGACGTGCCGAGGGGGGGTAGGCGAATACGGCTTTATCGAAACGGCCATCCGCTTGCCAGCTACTGGCCATGTTGCGGAAATGACCGGGAAAGGGTCCGCTCTGCTCGGGGGGAGGAAACAGCCGACCCTCCCGCGACCACCAGGGACGTCCTTGGGCGGGTACCTCCAGGCTCTCCGGTTCCAGTTGCAGGTAGCGCCATTGGGCGCCGGCCCGGTAAACGGGCAGCGCGGGCAGGCCGCCATCGACGATACGATCCTCGCTGGGTTTAAGGCGCATGACCAATTGGTCATGCGCTACGTCCGCTTGGCTGGTGAAGGTCGTACCGTCGAACTGGCCGAGTTGTGCGCGTACTGATGCAGTGAACAGGATGGCGGTCAGGCTGTCACTGTGGTGGCTGCGCTGAGCCAGGTTGAGATCGGTATAGCGGCTCAAGCGGCTGTCATAGCGTTCCCAGCGCGCCTGTCCGGGGTCATAGTGCCAGTGACCCCTGGCTGTTTCAGTAATCTCATTGGGGTATACCGCCGCGGCCAGCCCCAGGGTCGCCCAGCAGGCCTCGGCGAAATTGTATTGGGCCAGGTCACGGCCATCGAAACGAAACAGGCCGTCCTCGCCCGCCGCCCACAAGATCCCCCGGTCGTCCAGCTGCAGGCTGCGAATCCTGCCGCTGCCCAGATCCGGAAAGGCCTCCAGCAGGGTGCTGCGCCCCTGCCGGGCGTAATAGCGTGCCAGGCCCTGATCGGTGCCAAGCCACAGGCTGCCGTCTCTGCTGGAGGCCATCACCCGCACCGGCGGCAAGGGGCTTTGGGCCGCGCCGATGTCGGCGGGATCCACGGGCTGCCAGTCCAGTTGATTTTCGCTCAGGGCCGCGCCCTCATAGCGGAACCAACGGTCCTGGTCGAATAACAGCAGTGCCTGGGGTGTGGCGACATACAGCTGCTCGCGGCGGGCATGTACTGCCTGCAGGTCTAACCCACTGAGCAACCGGCTGTGCAGCTCGCCCAGAGCATCGAGTAGCACGAGGCCATCGCCACCGGCGCAGGCGAGATGACCGTCGGCTAGGCTGGCGCATGCCTGGATGGATTCCGGCACGGCCGTAACGGCCTCCAGGGCATGGGGCTGACCCTCGTCCGGGAACAGGGGACAACGGTAGAGGCCCTGATCGGTGCCCAGATAGATCGCCGCACCATGGCTGTGCAGGCAGTGAAACTGGGCGGCGGGTAGGCCCTGGGTAATGGCGGAAAACTGGCCGCCATCGTAGTGCTGCAGTGTCCAGTTGCCGTTTTCCTCCAGGGCACACCAGAGGCTGTGATCCAGTGCCTCGGTCACTAGGCGCAGGTTAGCGGTAGGGGCATTCTGCACCTCCGTCCAGGGTCCGTTGGCGGAGGGATCGGTGGCTGCGTTGGCGGAGCTCTCCGGATCACAGACGTATAGCCTGTCCTGGCGCAGCAGCCAGCTGCGGCGGGCCGCGCTCAGGCGCAGGGTCTGCCCCGCTGCCAGCGTGCCAAGATAGGCCAGGGCGATGCCGGCTGGTGTCTGCTCCGGGGTATAGCGTTCCACGGCCGGTTGCTCGGTAGCTGCGTGGGGATCGTCTGCCGCGGTACCTTGTATGTACCAGGTGGGTGCGCCTGGGGTTGTTAACTCCCAGCGATAAAGCGGGCTGACCGCATCGCACTCCGGGTCCTCCGGGTCCTCCGGGACCTTCGGGACCTCCGGGACGACGATGGGCTGCCGGTCGAACCTCAGTGCGGTGGGCTCCTCGATGGCGAAGGGCCAGCGCCGCTGTGCCGCCGGCGCGGCCATATCCTCCGGCAATGCGGCCTCCACCAGGCGCCGCAGTGCAGGTAGCGTGGTGAGACCCAGGCGATAGGCGGCAAGCAGATCCTCCACCCGCTGGCGATACTCCTCGGTGGTCTCCCGCAGGTTGGTCGGCTCCTTCCAGGGAGGCAGATTGAGCAGCGCGCAGAGCTTCGCCAGATCGGTGATATAGGGATAGAGCCGGATCTCCTTGGCATCCTTGGGGGCCCGGACATTGACCGGAGTCAGGCCGCGCGTGCGCCGCTCGGTCTGGTAATGACTGTCCCATGCCGCTTTGTCGGCAATATCGAACCAGTGGCTCCTGAGCACCTGTTGGGCCTGGTCCGCCGCCCCGTCGAAGACGAAGCCGGTGGCGCTGAGCAGGCGGTTGAGCAGGGTCTCGTCTGCTACCTCGGGCCGGTAGAGGGAGGGCAGCAGTTCACGCAGGCGCTCATATCCGCTCATGTGCTGGTCCCCTTCGGCTTCACCTCCACCGTGACCTTGGACAGCGATAGGCGTTCGAAATCCGCCAGCAGGAGAGGCGTCGCCACTTCGCTGTCGATGACCTGGCTCACTCCGGTTGGCCGGGTGAAGACGAATTTCAGGTCATAGGGTGCCAGCAGTGTGGTGTCGGGCAGGCTGTGGTCGCCCGGATCGTCGTCGTAGGTCTGCAGCGGCACCGCGGTGAAATCGGGCAGCGGGGTGGCTAGGGCGAGTTTGCCCCAGGAGAGGGTGCGCCGCTGGACCGCTACGCCGGACTGGGTGCTGAGATCGTTGAGATCAGTCACGTCCTCCTGCAGGGCGTCCTGGATGGCGGGCTGGTCCGGGAGTTTGGCGTCATTCGGATAACGCACCAGCAGGGTCAGCAAGGTGGCCAGGGCCGGATCCACGATGCTCAGGTTGCCCAGCTTGGTCGGTTGCCCGGCGATGCTCAGTTCACCCTTGCTGATGTCCAGCACATCGGTGTTGTCCACGCTCGCGGATACCACCGCCACGTCTTCCACACCTTCCACGCGCATGCTGAGGCCAATGAGTTTGCTGATGCTGCCAGGGGCGTTGCTGGCCAGTTTGGCGAAATAATCGCCGATACTGTCACGGATCTGTTGTTGAATGCCTTTGAGCTCGGGGTCCTGCAGGCCGGCCAAGGTGCTCAGGCGGATCTCCAGATCCACTGTCTGGGGTTGTGGTCCATAATCGAACTCAATCGCGACGCCGGCCGGTCTTACTTCGTAGACGGTGGTTTCCAGACGCTGTTTTTGCCCATTGACCAGTTGGTCATCGTGAATCAGGAGTTTGATCAGGCCCGGCTGGCTGTCATCGATATCCGCCAGCAGGCCTTGGCGGGCCACCGCCGCCTCGATGGCTCCCTTGGTGCCCCGTTCCGAGGCGGTGAGGAAGCTCTTGGCGCGGCTGCGTAGTTCCTCGTCGGTCTCATCCCGATCCAGGCGTGTACTCGGGTTCGGGTTGCTGGCCGACTCGATACCGGCGATGGGCTTGGCCAACAGATTCAGGCTCTGGGCGGGCAGGCCGTCGTTGGTCTCCAGCAGATCCCGGGCGGTGATACGCCCGCTGGGTTGGCCATCACTCAGTACCAGCTCGTCCAAGGTCTCGTATTCGATCTCGCCATCGCCGGTGAGCAGACGGGTACCGGCGGGTATGGTGATTTCACCCTGGGCACCGCGGTTGCGGGTGAACTCCAATTCGGCACTGTTGCGCCCCGCCTTGACTCTTTGGATGCCCAGCATGCTGACCACATGATCCAGCGCCCCGCCTTCGGCGCTGTCGATGAAACCGGAACGGTAGACGGTCTCCATCTGGGCGTACATGGCCGCGGTCTCCAGCGCCACCGCTTCCATCAGGGTGCGTACCACCGAACCGGGATAGAGGTCGTTGATGCGGGTCTCGCGCCGCTTGGGCAGGTAGTTGACCTCCAGCACCGAGCCCGTGTCCGGGCGCTGGCCGTTCTCCTTCCATACCAGCTTGGTGCGGTCGCGCGACAGTTCATAGTCGGCGTTCTTCAGGAACTGCTGAGAGACCCCGTTGAGCAGGCCATATACCGAGGTGATCTCCGCGGCGGGTGTATTGAGCAGCACATGACTGAAGGGCTCCCGGCCGGGTGGGGGATAGGCATGGGCCTCGCCGCTGATGCCGCCAAGCAGGCGATTCAACAGATGGTCGGCGATTTCCGGATAGGTCTTTCTGCGAAAACTCATGATAATCCTCGCTAAGTCGCCAGGTCGATGCTGAAGGGGCCGATTTGCACCAGCGTGCTCACACCGACTGGCAGAACGCGCAACAAGACATCTACCGCACTGCGGTTGCCCCGGGTGGAAGTCACCTTGAGTTCCAATATCTGCTCAATGCGCGGTTCATGCTGCAGGGCATCGAGCACATACAGTTTGAGCAGATTGCGGGTAGTCGCGTTGTTCTCGCGGCCGATCAATTCGTGTACCCGGGCGCCATATTGAGGATGACCCAGGGCGTTCAGTTCACCGCGCGGGGTGAGCAGGCGCAGTATCACCGCCTGGGCCAGGTTCTCCTTGCCGTCGCGGGTGATGAAGTCCCAGGCCACTTCCCGCCCGTTGGGGGCCACGCTCAGCCGCTCGTTGACCCGGTAGACCGGGCGCAACTCCCGGTGTACGGCGTGGATGGCGAGATCACGCAACAGGTGTTCGGTCTTTTCTTCGCGTACTGGCATCTTTCATCTCATCCGATATTGACCGTGCCCACCGCCACCACCGTGCCGGCCGGCAGGTCCGCCGGGTCGTTGCAGGTGAGGGCGGTATCCCCGTTGCGTGCCGCTGGCTTGCCGTTGATGAACACGCTGGTGGAGCCGAGCATGATGGTCGCCTTGTTCCCCGGTGATTTCTGGAACGGGCCGCTCTTGGGGATGTGGGATGGTGTATTGGTGGCGGTGGAGCCCTGGGTTGCCGCCGGTTTGCCCTCGATGTTCACGTCACTGCTCAGCTCACCATCGATGCTGCCGTTGAAGGGGTTGGGCAGGGGCGTGGGCACCGGGCCGCCGGGTGTGGGGACCATCTCGATATGGATATCGGTGGCCAGGATCTTGTCACTCTGTTTTGCGCCGGGTTGTCCCATATTGATTAGGCCTAATTCAGGTTGATGATTGCGCCTTTCAGATTCAGTTCGGCAGCGGCCTCGATCTGCACATTGCTGGCGCCTTTGAGGCTTAGATCGCCATTGCTTTCCAGCGTCACCGCACCGCCGCGGTCGATGATCAGGGCCGCATTGCCGCCCACATCCAGCTTTACCACCGGATCATCGTCCTGCAGGGTCAATTCCAGCGCCGAGCCGATGTTGAGTTTCAGGCTCATGGGGCCGGTCTCATTCAGCTCCAGATGCAGCGCGGAGTCCGGGTCATTCTGGGCCGGCAGGTTGAAGATCGCTTGCTGCGCGGCATTTTCCGGTGGACGGTCCTCGTCGTTGTACAGGGTGCCGATGATCAGCGGGCGGTTGATGTCACCACCCACGAACTGTACCAGCACCAGATCGCCCACATCGGGCAGGCTGGCGAAGCCTTTGCGCGGAGTCAGCAGGGGCACCTGCTTCAGCACCAGTTGGCTGTCACGCATGGCCAGATCGCAGGCATAGTTGTCCGGATCCGCGGGAAACACCTCCTGCACGGTGGCCAGTTCGGCGATGCGCAGGCTCGCCAACTCCTGACGGATGAGTTTGCGCAGGGTGTCATAGAGCTCGCTCATGCCGCCACCCCGTTCAGTTCCGTGACAAAGCCCCGGTTGTCGTAACGATGGCGCAGCCGGGTAATGATGTAGCTGCCATCACCCCGTCCAGCGGGACAATCGGTGAGGTCAAATGTATGACCCAGGCCAAGCTCCGCACTGCCCGGGACCCTTGCCTGCACGGCATTGCGCAGCTGCTGAGCGCTGGTCTCGAGTGCATGGCTGTAAGCTTGTACGGCCGCCTGGTTGCGCAGGGCGCCGTCCTGATATAAGCGCGCCGGATCGCCTTGCCCTGCCGTGGCGCTGATGGTATCCGGGCTCTTGGCCAGCCAGCTCCAGGCCTGAGCACCTTGGCTGCCGGCGCTGCCTTCACCGCTCACCTTGATCTCGCTAAACAGGCCAGTGCGCTCGATGAAGCTGAGGCCCAGCAGATTGGTGCCGTAGGCATAACTGCGATTACCGGGTTCGCCCGGTTGTTTGCAGTTGAGCTTGTTGTCGGCATCCGCCCAGACCCAGGCCCCGGCATGGGCAGCGAGCAGGGCGGACCATTCCCACAGGGTGCGGCGGTCATCGATGGCGAGGAAGGGATAGCTGGGGCCAGCGTCGATGCTGCCGGTATCCAATGCCGCCTCGCTGGCCCATTGGTTCAGCACGTCACCCAGGCTTTGGTTCTCGAAACTGACGTATTGACGCATCTGGGCGAGGGCATGGCCAGCGCAACCAAGCAGGATTTCCCGTACATCCCGGCCATTGTCCCGCAGTATCAGCACCTTGCCGGTGAACACGCCCTGCAGCTCGTCGTCATAGCCGAGTTCCAGCTTGAATTCATCGCCTAGCGCGACCGCCGGCGACTCGGCGCCATAGGCCAGCTGCAGGCGAGCGGTGGAGAGAAAAGGCGCGGGGGCCAGCTCCAGTTCGATGGAACGCAGATGGTTGGCCCAGGGGTCGTCCTGGGGGGCGCCGAGCAGGCTGGACGCCAGATCCAGCATGCTGCCGCCAAGCCCGCCGCCGTCGCTCACGCTGCTGATCTTGCAGCGGGGCCGGAAGCCGGGGGCGGTTTCTTGCTGGCTTTGGAAGGGTAGGTCCATCAGGCTATCCGCTCGTTGTCTGATTTGTACCAGGTCAGGTATTGCAAGACCCCATCCGGCTTGATGACATGGCGGGCCTCGCGAAATACGAAAGGCAGGGTATAGGAGGTGAGTTGGTTCGATCGGATGGGTGGCGATGCCGGTGTACTGGCGGTGCTGCCCACCACATGCATATGCAGATGGTTATGGAAGCTCACGCCCGTATCGCCCGCATGCATGATGGGTTGTCCCTGCTGCACCTGGGTCGGGCTCCCGATGATTGAGCCGGGTGCCACCCCGCGAGCGTTGAATACAGCGCGTACGCTGCCCTGCTTGCCGTGACCGTAAACGGCGTAGGTGGTGGTCGCGGCACCACCCACGTCCTTATCGTGGTCGGCGTTCTGCGTGTCATGCCGGATGATGATGAAGTTCCAGGTCGGCTTGTTGGTGCTCCGCCATCCAGCGCCCATGTCGGTCTCGGATTGGTTGAAGGCGTTGTCTCTTTGGGTGTTGTTTGGTTGGATGTCATCGTCGATCCAGTCGAAGAAATCCACCACGGTGCCGTCCCGAGCGGCCAGGATCTCCTCGCCGAAATCGTGGGCGAAGTCATAGGCATAGACCTGGGGCAGCCAATTGAAGCGCATATGGCTGAACATGCCCTGGTTGGCCTGGCCCACGTAGAGGGACTTGCCCTGGGCATAGGGCAGTTTGTACGGAGAGGTATTTCCGGGGGGATAGCCGGCGAACTCCTGGCGGGCCGGCGAGTAGGCGTTGCCGGTCGGATCCAGGGTCGGGTTGTACTTGCCGTTCTTGGTGTCGCCCTCCATGCTGGTGTATTGCTGCACGATGAAGGTGGCCCAGGCCTGCAGGGCGCCGACACCGATCTCCTTGCCGAACTGCCCCCAGTCGTAGGTGCGTGAGATGGCCCAGGTGACCAGGGTGCCCAGTAGGCCGCCGGCGGCGCCCATCAGCGGGGCGTAGAGCAGCCAGTGCAGGTAGAACTTGTTGTTGCCACTGAAAAACGGATGGGCATAGTCCTCCCGTGGCAGCAGTTTCATCAACAGCATGCCCGCCAAGGTGACGCTCAGACCGATGAGGGGACCGCCGTATTCGCGATTCAGTGGCCGGGTGTCATCGTCGCCCGACCTGCCGGCGGGTCCCTGGTAATTCATCAGGGTCCAGAGGCTGAGCATAATGTTGTGGGCACCGCTGGCGACGGCATCGATGGTGAAGGCGTTGAGCGCATCGCCGCCGAGCAGGGTAGCCCACTGAGCAAACTTGTTGGCGCCATTGGTTTCAGTGTGTTTGCCTTCCAGTGAGCCCAGGATGACCGACAGCCAGGGCACCAGGATGTACATCCATTGACTGCCCACATCCCAACCCGCCCGGTTGTTGAGGAATGAGGTCAGGGGGGCCTGGGCAAAGCTGGTGCTCAGCACCTTGGACCAGTTCCAGACGATGAGCGGAATATTGGCGGCGTACTCCTTGGGGCTGGTGGCACAGGAGATGATGTGGGCGCTGCCCTTGCTGTAATCCCGCAGGGCGTCGAAGATCTGGGTCCAGGTCTCGAGAAATTGGGGGCTTACCACCCTGAAGGTAAAGCATTCGGCACCGGAGGCGCTGGTGAATTGGGGCGCCGCATGCCAGGCCAGATCGCTACTGGCCTGGTGCAGGATCTCATCGTCGCGCAGGGCCTTGCGCAGGATCAGCTGGGTCTGGTCTTCGCTGAGCCAGACCTCGTCGTTGGGGAAGCCGGGTAGCTGGCTGGCCAGCCAGTAGCCGAAATCGCTGATCTCCCGCCGGCGGGTGCCATACAGCCAGGAGGCATACCAGCAGTATTTGTCCCCGGAAAGCGGCGGCCGCGGCTGGGCGGAGCCGACGGAGCCCGGGCCGAAGGCGGAGGGTTTGGCCAGCTCGATCAGGTTGCCGCTGGTGCGCAGGGCGGCCTGCAGCTTCTCCAGCAGGCAGGCGAACTGGGCACGCAGCTTCTCAAAACCACTCTGGTTGAGGGCCTGCATGGCCAGCTGGGCCAGACGATTGGGATTCAGGTCCAGACTCTGCCATTGCTCGAACAGCTCTTGCTCCAGGCGTCCCAGCAAGGCCGCCAAGGCCAGATGAATATTGGCCCGGCCGGGCGCCATGGCATTCACGCCGCTGAGCAGTTCCGTGCGTACCTCACTGAATACCTGACGCAACTCGTCTTTGAACAGGGTCTGATTCAGCCCCAGGGTATCGCTCAGCAGGCTGTTGATGCGCCCGGCAAACTCCCTCAGCTCCGGCTCCGAGAGGGACTGGGCCAGATTGATCAGCTGTTCCACCAGCGTGCTGGCCAACCCCAGTACGTCGCCCGCACTGTCCAGCTCCCGGCCCTGCTCGGCGATGGCCTGAGCCTGATCGATGAGCGGCTGGATAATGTTGCACAGCTCGTCCAGGGCACGCTCCAGACGTGGCTCCAGACGGGCCTGCAGGCGTACACCCATGGCGGCGAAGGCCCGTTCGAAGGCCGGGGTGACACTCTGGGCATGCTCCGGATTGACCAGGATCTGATGCAGCAGGGCGAGGATGTCGTCACCCATGGCCTGGGCCTGGTCGACGCCTTGCAGCCTATCGAGCGCTTGAGGTTGGAGCAGTAAGGATCCCAGTGCCATGATCTCTCCTATAGGCTCACGCTTGCCGAGGCGCCGCCCGAACTGCCGCTGGGGGCGGCGGCCAACATCTGTTGATAGGAACCGTCCACCCGGGTCAGTTCGCTCTGCAGGTCGTCGGGCAGTCGATTCAGCAGATCGATGATGGCCTGAATGGCGTCACTCACATCCAGGGCATCCACCAGGGGCAGGATGTCCTGCTCATAGGTCTGCTCCATGGGCGCGATAATCAACAGCTCCGGATCCAGCCCATCGATGATGCCCACCAGGCTGGCATAGGTCTCTTCCAGTTGCTGGCGCAGTCCGGGGGTGAACACCAGATCCAGGCTGAGGGCATCCAGGGCCTGCTCGAGCACCTGTCGCAGGGCGGCTTCCATATTACGTGGATTCAGGCTGCGCAGTTGCTCCACCAACTGGGTGTAGAGGCTGTCGATCTCCCGGGTGAAGATACCCAGATCCAGGTTGGTGAGGCGCTCCTGCAACTGTTCCAGTTCCTGGCTGGCCTGCAACAGGGCCATGGGGGCGGCGAGCAGCTCGGTGAGTTTGGTGTTGATGGCCTGCAGCAGACTGCCGATGGTGTCACCGAAGGCCTGTAACAGTCCGCCCAACACCTTCAGCTGCTTGAGGAAACCCACCAGGGGCTGGCCCAATTGACGGTCGATGGCCTCACGCAGCCATTGCCGCAGCTCCTCCAGGGTGAAGCTCTCCGGGATCAGGTTGGCGAGAATGCCGTCCGCCCGATGATAATAGGCATCCCAGTGGGTAAGGCTTTGTATCAGCGCCGCATCCGTCGCATTCAGGCTGCTTTGCAAGCGGGTGAGCTGACGCAGGCCGCGGCTGAATGCGGGAGCGGCCGGATCGAAACCGGCCAGCCAGGCCTGCAGATCGGTTTTTGCCGTGGAGGGGGGCAAGTCATCCAGCAGGGGTGTAAGCCGCGATTTACCCTGTATTATGCGGGTCTGCAGGGCCTGGGCATCGGCCTCGTTGAGCTTCTCCAGCAGGGGTTGCTTAGCTGTGTCATAGGCACTCTGCAGGGGCGCGGCCTTGGCGTCTTCGATGGCCTGGCCGAGGCTGCCAAGGATGGTTGCCAGGGTGGCCGGGGCATCCGCCGGCAGCTTGGCCAGGATCGTATCCAGCCACTGGTTCAATTGGGCATCGGGGTCCGCCAGCAGGGCCAGTCGGCCGCTGACGCTCTGCACCACCTCATTGGCCGCGTCCAGGGTATCGATCAGGCGTTGTACCTGGTTGAACACCTGCTGCAGGCCATCCGTGAGTTCACTCGTGGGCAGCGCGCCATCCAGACCTTGCAGGGCCTGCTCGATACCCTGGGTCAGAGGTTCCAGAAAGGCCCCCGGGCGAAAACCCTCGAGCTCGCTGAGCAGCTGCTGCTGGGCCTCTACGATGGGGGCGAGCAGGGGCTGCAGATCCATGGAGTCGGCCAGACGTTGCTTCAGGGCATCCAGCTCCTGCTCCGCCGCGTCCAGCCATTGGGTGGGTTGGAACTCGTCGAGTTTTGCACGCATCTCCCGAAAGGGGGTACCCAGAGGCTCTTCCAGCAGTTCACGAGGGGAGAAATTCCGCAGATGTTGAAAAACCGGCTCCGGTAGGTCGCGCACGGCCTCCAGCAGGGGGATGGGGCCCTGCTCGATGAGGTTATCCAACTCGGAGATCAGCGGATCGGTCAGCGGGGTGAGTGACTCGGGTAACACGGACATGGCCTCACCGATCATCTCCGGCATGGGTGCGACCAGACTGCTTTCATCGATGGCGTCCAGGGCGGACTTGATGGTGTCTATGCCCTCGATCACTACATTGCTCACGGGCTTGAAGGAGAGGTCGTCCAGTTCTTCCGCCAGCGCCTTCAGCCGCTCCAGCTGGCTGACGATCTCCTGCACTGCGGGGGATTGGAAGATGCTGCTGATGGCATCGAATACCTGCTGTACCGGTGCCCCCAGTTGTTCCGGATCGAAATCCCCGAGCGCGCCATCGATCGCACTCATGGCCTGGCTCAGGGCATCGATGGCCGGGCCCAGTCCCTGGGACAGGGCATCCGTTACCTCCTGGGTGGCGTCCTGCAGGGCCTGTTCCGCCTGTTGTTGGGCGTGCTCGATATCCAGCAGCTGCAGGGCGGCATGGGCCTGCTCGAAGGCGGCGCGTACCGAGGCAGTGGCCTGCACTATACCCTGCTCCACACTGTCGATGGCATTGGCCGCCTGGGTGAATATCTCCACCAGGGGGTCGGTGACGGCGCCGATGTCCACCAGGTTGAGCAGGTTTTCCAGAAACTCCTGGACCCGGCCCAGCAAGTCAGTGACCGGGGCGAAGGTGTCGGTCTCCAGCACCACCGGGGCCTCCCCCAGATGGGTGCTGAGATCCCCCCAGGTGGCCCGGGGCTGCAGTAGCACCAGCAGGCGGCAGATGGCCGTTTCCATGCGGGAGGGCAGGGTCTCGAGCTGGCTGCGCAGGGTATCCAGTCCGGTCTGCTGGCTATCCAGGCTCAGGTTGGCGTTTTCCAGATCCGTGGTGGCGTTTTGCGCGAGCCCCAGCTGGTTGCTGATCTCGCTCTCATCGACCGCATCTACAGCGACCAACAGGGCCTCCAGGGCAGCGGCGAGCTGGCCGGCACTGCTGGCGATGGCAGTGGCTGGAATGGCGGCGATGGCCGGGGTGTTGAATGGCTGGCTGATGATCTCCGTGGTGTTGCTTTGAACGATGGCGACCAGGGTGGTGAGGGTCTGCTCGAGTTCCTGTACCAGCTGAGTGCCGTTGTAACCGTCCCAGCGCACCAGGCTATCCAGCGGATCGCGTAGATCGTCCAGCACGGGAATGGAGCGGAAGAAGAAGTAGTCGGGGCGATGGGTGCCGACCTGCTGGTGCAACCAGGTCAGCAGGGCTGGCACCGTCATGTCCGCCGGCAGGCTCTCGACCATGGCCTTGGCCTGATCCACCTGCTCCTGACTCACTACCGCGGGGGGATTGAGCGGAGTGGGTGCCGGCTGGGGTTCGCCCTCCGCGGGCGGGGCGGGCATTGCCGGGGCGGGTAAGGGTTCCAGGGCGGCCACCAGGCCGCAGCTCAGATCACTGGCGAAGAGGGTTTGCAGATCCTGGATGATGCTGAGCAGCCGGTTGAAGGTCTCGCCCAGATCGCCGCCCACGTTCTGGCCGATGTTGCCCACGGCGCCGAGCAGGGGCTCCAGTAGGCCGCTGGTATCCCCCTGTAGCGCGGGCAATATGCCGCTGAAGGCATCGCCCAGATCACCGGCAACGGAGACCTGGGGCAGGGGCAGGGACTGCAGATGGCTGAGATAGCCGGAGAAATCCCCGGGTGGTTGATCGATCAGCTGCTGCACCAGCTGGGCGATCTGCAGGAAACTGCCGGCCTGGCCGCCGATGTCCGCGGAAAGGTTGGAGCCGTCGGTGGCGGATTGCAGTTGTTCGAGCAGTGTCGGCATGGATTAGCCTCCGAACAGTCCTTGCAGAGTGGAACCCACTTGGCCGAGCTGATCGGCCGCGCCCTGGACATCGTTCAGCGTATCGCCCAAGGGAGTGGTGGGATCCGACAGGTTGGGTATGCTGCCGAGGGCCTCCAGGGCATCGAGGGCACCCAGTGCGGAGTCCAGCATGCCGGCGGCATCGTCCAGCAGGCTGGTGTCGATGCCATCCAGGAGGCCGCTTGGGGGCGGTGGTGGTGGGCTCTCGACCAGCCAGACCCGGTAGTCGATCTGATCCGGGTGCGAGGCCGCTGCCTGCATGTGCAGTTGTTGCACCAGCACATGCTGTAGCTCGGTGCCGGTGGCGATATCCGAGACGAAGGTGAGAGGGTCGCCGGCCAGATATTTTTCGCGCAGGGTGGTGAGGAACTCCTGTCCGGGTTCTTCACCGAAGACCGACCCCTCCACCACGATGCGGGCAGGCTGTCGATTCATGTCCTGGAATAGATTGCCGGTCCTGCCCGGGATCTCCAGCTCCACCAGGTCGCGTTTCTCCAGGGTCTCCAACCGCGTGACCCGGGGCAGTTCCCAATCGCCAAGCATGGGGATGAGGCTCATGTGAGATCCACCCCCCGTAGCCAGGCCTGTTCTATCAAGGCGCGATTGATGCGTTCTTCCAGATCCTCATGGCGCTCCTTGGGGCGCTGGATGCTGCTTGCAGCCTGCTCTTCGGTTACCTTGCCGTGAGTGCTTCCGCCGGGTTCAGTGTTGGCGGCAGTGCCGCCGGGTCTCATGCCGACCTCGGTGGTCTCGCTGGCCAGAAAGGCCTGGCTGGTTTGCAGCAGGGAGGGTGCGCGCGGGGCGGGTTTTGGCGCTGCCTGAGCGGCGGCCGCCGCAGTGGAGGATTTGTCCTGTCCCGCTTGGTGCTTGCTTGCCTTGTCTGGGTCCGGCGAGTGCCACAGCTTGGTCACGTATTCAGCCAGCAGGTTTAGGCCCGCTGCCGGCTGGGGCTGGTTGTCTGCCCTGCTTGGCGCCCGCTTCGACCCGGGTGATGGCGTGCCCGCGCTTTTGCTTGCCTGGGTTGGCCCTGTTGGAACCGCTGTGGATCGAGACTGCCGTTGTGCCGTCTTGGTCCTAGCTTGGGCGGTTGCCCCAGTGGCTCTCGTCGACTGCTCCGATTCAGTGCCTGTACTGTTCCCTGAGGCCTTGGGGGTCTGCTCCAGCAGCTCCGTCAATTCCGCGATGCGCTCAAGGACCGTCCAGGCACCGGGTTGTGTCCTGGGAATGGATTGCGTCGCGGTTGCGCTTTGCGCTGCAGTCGTCGTTTGTTTTGACTCGGTGCTGGCCGATGTGGAAAGCGGATGAGACCCGCTCTTCTTCTCGTCCTGTGCCGGGACCCCTGTCTGTGCTTTCGACACCACGGCGAATTGCCCACGCTGACGGGCACGTTTGCTGATGCGTTCGATGAAAGACGTGCTGGGTTGCAGGGCCGCCCTTGGTTTCGGTTCTTCCGGTGCCAGATCCACCTGCCACTGCGCGGTGGCCCCGAAGGCCTGGAAATCCACAGACTCGGGCAGGCTGTCGAGCGGGGCGAGAAAGTGCCAGAAGGCCGTGTCATTGCCCAGCTCACGCAGGGCGGCCGCGGAGGCATGCAAGGTCGAGGTCGCCCGCCTGAAGGGTGCTGTGAGTGCTTGCCAGTGTGAATCAGCCATGGGCCGTCTGTTGCTCCTTGAGTAACTGCAGATGCAGCAGGATCTGCCCCAGGGTGAGCTGTCCCACCTCTTCCGGTGTCCAGCCGAATTCCCGGGACAGCAGATAGGCCGCCCGCACCAGGGGGTCCTCCGCCGCCGCCTGGATCTCCTTGGGAGGGGCCGAGATGCCGCTGATGCGGTTGACGTTCTCCAGCAGGAACTGCAGCAGCCCCACGTGCAGGGCATTCACTTGCGGCAGGCTCAGCTCGGGATCGAGCAGGGCGGTCTGCACCATCAATGCACTGGTCAGGGCATCGTTCTCCTTTGCCGCCCTGGCGATCAGTTGCAGATCGCGTACTGTCAGCGGCCGCAGGCGTACCCTGCCATCGGTGTCCGCTTTGGCCGTGTTCAGTATCTGGCCTGGAATCTCCACCTCAAAGCTGAGGGAGCCTCCCGCCAGCAGTTCATCCGCCGATAACATCATCCTAGAATCCTCAGTTGACCGCTATCCACAGTGCTAATCGCTTTGAAAACATGAGCTTTATCCGTATTGAAGGTATTCACCTATTGGGTTAGCAGCGCTACACCGTGAAGGACACGCTTGTGGCGGCGCATGGCTGCGTTACAACTCCTTGGAATAGAACAACTATTCCGCGTCGTCGTGCCTTGCCCTACACCACCACAAGCGCACCCTTCACGGTGTTCAACTGAGGATTCTAGGATCATCTCTGCCCCGCCTTGCTTAGGCGCCCTCATCGGCGGTGGTCAGATACAAGGCCTGGAAGCTGGCGGATTCCATGACGAAATCGTCTTCCGGCATGTCGTAGTTCCACTGATCGATCTTGACGCCGTGCAGGGTGATGGTGGAACGCACGCCTGGCACTGCCGCATTCTCCGCCAGCAGGGTGATGTTGAATGCCGGCTGAGCCCAGGAGTTCGACGGCCGTCCGTCGGCTGCCTCGCCCAACAGCAGGCGCAGCATGGCGCCGTTGAGATAGGCGTGTTTGATGGTGCCGTTGACGCTCACATTCCCCGGACGCAGTTCGCTGGCATAACGCTGGCCGATTTCATGAAAGGGCCGGATCTCGGAGGCAACCTCCACCGAGATACCGGTCGCCCGGCCCACGGTGGCCAGGTCATTGCCATCGATGATTCCCTGGGCCAGTTCCGCTTCGGGACCGCCGGATGCGACGGAAGAAAGGGTGATGGAGCCATCGGCCCCGGTGTATACGCTGGTATTGGCCATAGTGATGCTCTCTTAGTTGGTTACGACAGCGCCAGAGTGACGCGGATGTAATCGATGCTGAAGGTCGGTTGCATGATGACGTTGACGACGCAGCGTCCCGCAATCTGGTCCTGGCGACTCGCCTTCACCTCGTGTTCGTACGCCACCAGGGCCTCGTCTACCAGCATGGTGGCAAGGAAGCTGTCGATGGCACCGTGCAGGGCTTTACGTATGCGCTCGTTGTTGAGCCGACCGATGAAGGGATTGGCAACATTGCGAATACCGGTTTTGGCGTAATCCACGATGCGGCGTGTGGTGATCTGACTGAAGGCCGCGCCTTCGGTGGTGATGCCGCGCACTACCCGAATGCCCTGGCGGCTCTCCAGGGGTAAGACATTCGCAGTTAACAGGGCTTTTAGCTCACCATAGCTGTACTTGGTGGCGAGTTTGGTGACTGCCGGCAGGGTCTTGTTGGTCGGGCTGGCATGGGGCGCGAGGGAGGCGATCAGACCTGCTACCGCAGCGGCCGTGTAGTTGCCTGGTAAGAACACATTCTGACCTGCCGCGGCGTCATAGGCCTGCACGCCGGGGGTGCACAGCACCAGGCGTTTGTCCGCATTCACCTGATCCTGGTCCGGTCCTATGATGTTTGCAAGGTTTGCCCCATCGGCGCCGATGGCCGCGATGATATCCCGTGCATTGGTCTCGGCGCTGTTCACGGCCGCCTTGAGTACAGTGGTGGCGGTAGCGGTCTCCAACTCCGGCGCGACCAGCAGGTTGATCTCTTCCTTGAGCAACTCATCCACCGCATCGGCGAAATCCTGCTGGGTGGCGCCTTGCGCCAGGCCCTGGGCATACACGGTGGTGGCGCCATTGCGGAACAACAGTTCCATGCCGCGCATGAGATTGAGGTTGCCGTCGGTCAAGGCGTCGGAGGGCTCATAGACCTTGTAGGCATCCTCCAGACTGGAGAACAACTGGGTGGTGCCGAGGGCATCGCCGTCGGGCACATTGGCTGCCGTACCGACTATACCCACATTGCCGTAGGCCACGCCCTTGGGAGCGATCAAGGCCTCCGCCTGTACCCTGATGAATGTACCGGGGACGATTTGTTCAGCAAAATTCTCTTCCATAGTTTTCTCCCGATTTAGATGAGTTCAATGAGGCGGGCGCAGTAGAAGCGGGCGCCGTCGTTACCATGAGTAAAAAAGCCGATCTCTCCTGCGGGGGCGGAGATGTCGGACTCGATTGCGAGGGTCTGAATACCATCTAGCGTGGCAATCAAGATCTGGTCATAGACACAGAGGCTGAGCAGGTGGCGGGTATTCAACTCAAATCCCACATCAGATGACGGTGTGCCGATAAAACGATAGTTCCCCGCCTCTTTGCAGCCGAAGAGATGGTACTGATGCCGGTTGGAGGCAAGGAAATACCAGAGGTTGTCCGCATCCACCCGGCCGAACACCAGGCCGATCCCGTCGGGGCTGGTGGATTCGAACTCCACTGACGCAATGAATCGGCCTAAGCCAAAACCCGCTTCCCCCGGTCGCCACAACAGTTGTGGACCGGCCTTGCGGGGTTGGGTGAGGGTCAGTGGCCCGCCGCGTGCCAGGCTGGTCTGCTCGATACGCCCCTGCGCATTGTTGAACGCCCAATGGGGGGCCGGTGAATTGCCGTTCAAGTCAGGCTCATCTGCCGCGAAAAAGTCGGCAAGCGGCTCCGGGGCATCAACCAGGGAGCTGGTGGCCAGATCCCAAACGAAACCCGCCTTATAGGGTGTATTGTTGAGGTCGACGCTGAGGTCGAGGTCATGTATCACGTCCCCACTGGTGGTGGGCAGGTGCAGATATTCGTAGTGCAGATCGAACCGGGCGCTGCGCGGGTCGTCGATCTGGTCGGATTTGAATTTGAGCCTGTGGATGCCTTCCCGTCGCAGATCAGCCTGGTGCTGGGTTACCAGACCCTGTATCAGTTGATCGAGATAGCCGGTAGCAGCGCTCTGGTTGCCGCCGTTTATCGTAATCTGGAGTATGGCCTTGAGTTGTCTACCGTAGATGGCGCCGTGTGGGTCAGGATGGGTGCCTATGTATCCCCCAAGGCCCAAGGGTTGTATGGCTTCCGGCAGCAGACGCACCTCACGCGTCAGGCCGCCCGGCACAGAGGTTGGCAACAGCCCGGTGATGGTTGAGTCCAAGGCACTGAGCGCAGACTCAGCAAGCGTATCCATACAGATGTCCTTTAGCGCTTTATAGCAGCGCTTGTGGATTGTTATGTCAAGAACAGATGACTGACTTCCAACGTTATCGCTCGGAAATAGATTCCTTTCCTTAAGGGAATCTTAGTCAATATTTTGGGATCGTCAATTCTAATGTGAAGCTGTGGGGCAATCGGGATGACCCCGGGTGCTGTCATGCCAACCCTATATACCCATCACGGATAGGTTTCCCCGGAAATTGCACGCCCTCCTTGCCCCATGGCGGCGTTGCGATTCCTTGCAATAGACTGGCTATTACGCGTCATCGCGCCTTGCCATGGAACAAGGATGACGCACCCTTCCTCGGGAAAACCTATCCGTGATGGGTATATCGTTGCAAAAGCCGGATTGATGCGATTTACCCCAAGGTCATTTCCTTCGGGGCGCGTAGGCTCACCGCATCCTGCATGCTGTCTTATATTTCGACGATGATGACGAAATATAATTGATGCATTGAATAATTCGTTATTATTTACGACTTGATATATCTAAAAATGAGGTCTATAAGTCGTTATAAATGACGATAAACTTAATGGAAATGTCGTATTTCGACAATATAGACGATTATGAAAATATCAAACCTCCTGGCGGATGAGGTCATTCTTGCTGAACTCGGTGCGCGTGTTGCGCGTCGTCGGCTCGATCTGCAATTGACCCAGGCGGATGTTTCCGAACAGGCGGGTGTGGCCAAGCGGACGCTGGAAAGGATCGAGGCCGGCGCCTCGGCGCAGATGTCCAGCATGATCCGGATTCTCCGGGTACTGGAGTTGTTGGCGGGCCTGGACCGCATGATTCCCGAGGCAACACCGAGGCCGATGGATCTGCTGAAGCGCAAGGGGAAGGAGCGACAACGTGCCTCGAAACGCCGTCATCATGATCGTCCCGATGAACCCTGGACCTGGGGTGAGGATGCATGAGCACCCTGGCCGAGGTTCGGCTCTGGGGGCGCACCATCGGGGCGGTCTCGCTGGGCGATGACGATGAGGTGGCTGCCTTTGAATATGACGCGGCATTTGCCCGTAGCGGCATCGAGATTGCGCCGCTCAGTATGCCGCTGTCCCGCCGGGTCTATAGCTTTCCCGAATTATCCCGCAGGACCTTTTACGGCCTGCCGGGTCTTTTGGCCGACTCACTGCCGGACAAGTTCGGTAACGCACTGATCGATGCCTGGCTGGCCACCCAGGGCCGGCAGCCCGATTCGTTCAATCCGGTCGAACGGCTCTGCTACACGGGCGAGCGGGGTATGGGGGCGTTGGAATTCAGACCTGCGATCGGTCCGAAAGCCCGGCGGGCAAACCAGATACAGATCGACAAGCTGGTTGAGCTGGCATCGGAAGTGCTCACCCATCGCAATAACCTGCAAGCCTCATTTGCCGATGCCAGTCGGGAACAGGCCTTGAGCGATATCCTGCGGGTCGGCACCTCGGCCGGTGGGGCCCGGGCCAAGGCGGTGATTGCCTGGAATCCCGCGACGAATGAGGTCCGTTCAGGCCAGATACCGGCAGGCGAGGGTTTTGAATACTGGCTGCTTAAATTTGACGGGGTCCGGGGTAACCGGGACAAGGAACTCGAAGACCCGCAAGGCTACGGCGTCATTGAATATGCCTACTACCGAATGGCGCAGGACTGCGGGATTGAACTCAGCGAATGTCGGTTGTTCGAGGAGAACAACCGACGGCATTTTATGACCCGGCGCTTCGATCGTCTCGCCGCTGGCGGAAAACTCCACATGCAATCGCTTTGCGCACTGGCGCATTATGATTTCAACATGGCGGGAGGCTACAGCTATGAACAGGCGCTGCTGGTGATTCGGCAGCTGGGGCTGCCCATGCGAGTGATCGAGGAGCAGTTCCGCCGCATGGTGTTCAATATCGTCGCGCGCAACCAGGACGACCATGTCAAGAACATCGCCTTCCTGATGGACAAGGCCGGCAAATGGTCACTTTCACCCGCCTTTGACATGACCTACAGTTTCAACCCTTCAGGCGCATGGACCGCCAGCCATCAGATGACGATGAACGGCAAGCGGGATGCTTTCACATTGGATGATTTCAAGGCTTGCGCCAAGGCGGCTTCGATGAAGCGCGGGCGTGCAGAGGCCATAGTTGGGGAAGTGCGGGAAGTGGTGTCGCAGTGGCGTGATTATGCCGAGGATGCGGGTGTGCCGGTTTCGATGCGAGATCAGATCCAGCAAGTACTTCGATTGGAAGGCTTTTTGCATGAAACTGTCTGAAAACAAAGCCGTCAAAACGCGTTCCACCCACGTTCCATTCATGTTCCAATAAGCAAATACTTTTTTAGGGCTCCATGCTCTTCTGGGCCCGGCTCAGCACCTTCCTGAAGGATACGTTTTCCAGGCTGCCGAACAGGGGGTGGCGAGTCAGTTTGCTCCGGCTCAAGCGCGGTGATGTGATACCGCAAAGAAAACGGCTCAACAGGCGCGGCGGTGCCAGTATCTCGGCCTGTTCCTGCCTGACGACGCTGACCTTCTGCCAGAATGCATCACTGATTGTTTGCGCTTGGCGTGGCGGGAGTTCGCCCTTGCCCCGTTGGCACCAGCTGCAATGGCCACAAGGGGCATCACGCTGTTCACCGAAATGGCGTGCCAGGGCGTTGCTCTGGCAGCCGTCCAGGGTGACCAGATCCAGTACCTGTTGCAGACGATGGATCTCCGCCTCTTCCCGTTTGACCATGCGTTGGTTTAGCTCATCGACCAGGGCCTGGATGGCGTCCGGTTGTCGCAGAAGCTGGAAACGGTGGCGTATGCCGGCGACCTTCACCTCCAGCAATTGCTGCTCTCCCAGCCATTCGAGTGCCTGCACGATTCTGTCGCGGGTTGTTTGCAGTGCTATGGCGGTTTCGGCCGGATCGATACTGAACCAGATTCGGCCCTTGACCGCACGGCGAAACAGGGCGGCAAGAAAATCACGCCGCTCCCCCTGGAAACGGGAGAGGATCTCGGCCGAGCTTTGCAGCGGTTTGAATTTGTAGTCAGCGTAGAAGGGAGTGCCACCCTCCAGATAACCCTCCAACTCCAGGTAGGTAAGCAATGTGCGCAAAACCAGCGGGCGGATGTCATGCCGAGCCGACAGGGTATAGAGGCTGACGTCGAAGCTCTGCTCCTGAGCGAACAGCTCATTGATCAAGCTAGACAAAGCAGCTTTATCCGGGGTGTCGCCATAGACGAAGTTTTCCAGCACGTTCAGATCGTCGGGGCAGGCCAGCATTTGGCAAACTGAAGGCGCGCCGTCACGCCCGGCGCGGCCGATCTCCTGGGAGTAGTTCTCCAGGCTCTTCGGCAGGTTGTAGTGATAGACAGCACGGATATCCGCCTTGTCCACCCCCATGCCGAAGGCGATGGTTGCGACCACGATGGCGTCGGTGGCCGCCATGAACCACTCCTGGACCTCGTTGCGGAGATCATCCTTGAGCCCCGCATGATAGGCCCGGGCGGGTAACCCGGCATCGGCAAGCCGTTGGGCAACCTCTTCGGCGGTCTTTTGCAGGGTGACATAGATGATGGCCGGGCCGGGGGGATTGCGGTCGATTGCCTCGAACAAGATCCGGTCACGTTCCGACTGCTTGACCACGCTGGTGTCAATGCGCAGGTTTGGGCGGTAGAAGCCGGTGCCCACCGCACAGTCAGGTTCGATCTCGAACAGCCGGCAGATGTCATCCAGCACGGCGGGCGTGGCGGTGGCCGTCAATGCCAATATGCGTTCGGCGCCGAACTGGCGTGCGAACCCCGCCAGCTTGAGATAGTCGGGACGGAAGTTGTGCCCCCATTCCGAGATGCAGTGTGCCTCGTCCACGGCAAACAGGGCGATCCGGATAGGTTTTAACATGGCCCTGAATCGCTCGTTATTGAACCGCTCCGGGGCGACGTAGAGCAGCCGTAGTTCACCGCTTTTGAGCTTCTGTATTACCTCCCGGTACTCATCGGTAGAAAGTGAGGAGTCGAGTCGGCGGGCGCTGATGCCGCGTGCGGTAAGCGCATCTATCTGATCCTTCATCAGTGCAATCAGAGGCGAGACGACCAAGGTCACACCTGGCAGCAACAGAGCAGGTAGCTGATAACAGAGGGACTTTCCGCCGCCAGTGGGGAACACGGCAGCCGCGGAGTGGCCGTCGAGCAGATGTTGCATGACCGCCAGTTGGCCGGGAAGTAACTCGGTGAAGCCAAAATAGTGCTGCAGGGCCGTCTGAATCCTTGATGACATGGGAACCTCTTGTCAGGTTATCGCCTCGGGCCACTTTCTGGAGGTATGGAGAACTCTGAGAATCACCATACTGTTTCCCTCAACGCGATAGGCAATGATGTAGGGAATATCGACCCGTACTCCTTCACGAGTGCCGGGTATGCGGCCGGGTCTGCCCATACTAGGCTGATCGGCGAGCTCGGGCACGGCGCTACGGATACGCTCGGCAACCCTCGCGGCGGCCGAGGGATTGTCCATGGCAATGAAGCGCCGGACTTGAATCAAATCGTTGATGGCATCGTCCTGCCATCTTATTCGCATTCCGGTGCGTCTCCTTCCGCATCAGTACCCCAGCCAGCCAGCCAGTGGTCGACGGCATCATGGCTGGCATATTTAGCCGATCCACTGTCTGCTCTTTCTACCGCGGTTCGCACCGCCTGCGCCTGCCATTCCTCTTGGGCAAGGTAGCGGCGCAGAGCGTCGAGGGCCAGGAATGAACGGGTCCGACCGGTGGCTTCCGCCAATTTTTCCAGCTGCTCACTGATCTCTTCAGGTACGCGTATGCTCAGGTTTGCCATTGAGGGATGCCTCTTTGTATGCAATGTATACATTGTAGCGCAAAAGGCCGATTTCTGTAATTGAATGATCGAAGACATTCTAGAACTCAAAGGCCAAGTGGCGTAACCTGAACGAAGCACTGGAGGTGATATGTCAATCAGTTTGTCACTCGATAAAATGTCTATTGAGGAAAAGATTAAGGTCATGGAATCCATTTGGGACGATCTTTGTGGCCAGGCCGACAAACTAGCATCGCCAACCTGGCATGGTGAAGTGTTGGCTGGAAGGGAATCTGCGCTACAAGAGGGCGATGATGAATACATTGATTGGGAAACAGCCAAACAGAACATAAAAAAAGAACTTTGATGAAGGTCAGGATACTGGCATCAGCAAGCCAGGATCTTGGTGACGGCTATCGCTTCTATGAGAAGCAGGCCGAAGGTATTGGCGCCTATTTTCTGGATACCCTCTATTCCGATAGATTCTCTGATCATCAATGCTGGCATCCACCCTGTCCGCTTTGGGAAATACCATCGCCTCTTGTCTAAGCGATTTCCGTTTGCTGTCTACTACCGTGTTGAAGGTCAGATCGCACTTGTTTATTGTCTCCTCTTGGGAGGGTTAAAACCCCCAGCTTCAGCTGGCAGCTTCC
>CBDVCD010000016.1:0-27449 GCA_965372385.1 uncultured Gammaproteobacteria bacterium
GTATGACTATCCAGTGAGACAAAACCCCGCGCGGTGCTTCATGGAGACCAACACCTCGGACTTCCTCCTTGGGAAATTCCGGACGATTGTAGGTAGCGTAATCACCTTTACCGATATTCTCCATCAGCAAATGCCATTGCTTCTGGAGAGATTCGTATAAGACTGCAGTCCGCACACAACGAGCGGCATGACGGCCAATCGTAGAATGTAAAGCATTGACGGATATTTCAGTGCCTGCAATCGTACTGGCCATTTTAAGGAATTTGTCAAGATTGCGAACTGTTGGTTCATGGCCGGCCGCCACCATGCAAAGTACGTTTGCCAGGGGTCCAACCTGAACGCGATTATCGTAGAACGTTGGCGCCTTAACCCATGTGTACTTGGCATCATCTTGAAAATCCGTATATTCAGGAATGGTCTCACCTTCATAGGGATGCAATGGCCCTTTGCCTCCCTGATACCAGGCATGTTTGACGCTTTCCTTCACACCTTTTTCAAAGTATTCATCATTGTGACCGGTAATGGATTTGAATTGATCCATGTTGGCGTTGGGAATATAGCCACCCGGTAGGTCGAATTTTGTGCCTTTGCTGTCCAAAGGAAGATCCGGAACGGCAAGATAATTTTTTACCCCAGCCCCATAATTCGTCCAATCCGCATACAAGGCGCCGATTACCGCGACATCGACCATATAGACCTTATGGATGAAATCACCGATCTCATCGATGATATTCTTGATGTAGTAGAGTCGTTCTAAAGTCAGCGTGGACTGGCTGTCGAGATTGATCGGATTGGCAACGCCCCCCACGGCAAGATTTTGAATATGCGGGGTTTTGGATCCCAAGATGGATACGATTTTGTTGGCGCGGCGTTGATAGTCCAATGCCTGGAAATAGTGTGCCACTGCGATCAGATTGATCTCAGGAGGCAATTTCATCGCGGGATGATTCCAGTAGCCACTGGCGAAGATACCCAGTTGTCCACTTTCGACAAAGTCTTTCAGTCTGGTTTGAATCTCGCGAAAATGCTGTTGGCTATTCATAGGCCAGTCGGAAAGACTTTGAGCGGTTTTCGCTGCTTTCGCCGGATCGGCCTGCAAGGCAGAGAGGATATCGACCCAATCTAATGCCGATAGATGATAAAAGTGAACGATATGATCGTGCACGGAGTGTGCCGCAATGATTAAGTTCCTGATATATTGGGCATTGAGTGGTATTTCCATATCCAAGGCATTCTCTACCGCGCGTACCGATGCAATGGCATGTACCGTTGTGCACACACCACAAATGCGCTGGGCAAATATCCAGGCGTCCCTGGGGTCGCGCCCTTGCAGGATCAATTCAATTCCTCGCCACATCTGACCGGAAGACCAGGCCTTGGTTACCTTGCCATCATCGACTTCACAATCGATGCGCAAATGGCCCTCAATTCTTGTCATCGGATCTATAACGATTCTTTTAGCCACGGTCACACTCCTGTTATTTTAGTTGGACGTGCCAAGTGTATTTTTCTGTTTCTGTGCTCTGATAAGGCCAAGGATGGCTTTTATCAGAGCCTTCTTAAGTGGCTTCGACTCGATGTAATACAGGAAGATGCTTAACAAAAACCAAGTACAAAGCGATCTCGAGAGAAAACATGCCAATCGTTATCAAGAGTTCCACAACGGAGGGAAAGTAGTGCCAATCAGGACCAGGATCATAACCAATGAGATAGGTATTCAGTCGATAGATCGTACCCGCTACCAACAGACACACAGAGAGGATAAAAATTATCTGTCTATTGCTACGATTATTTCGATTCATCATTAGAACGAACGGCACGATATACAACGCCATTTCAATCCAGAACATCAAAGCATCCGTTGTGTTCTCAAACGCATAACCCCAGGCGCCACGTAGCGTCAAGTCACCCAGACGAATCAGAATAAAGAGTCCAAGGAACAGAAACACGTAGCGGGATAACTTTTCGTACAGAGACGTCTCTGGAGGCCTGTTGAATCCCAATGAGGCAAAATTACCTTCGAACGGCACCAGGGCGGAACCCATCAATATCGCACTCATCAAGAACAACAAGGGTAATAATTGTGTTTGCCATAAAGGAGACAGTTTATGTCCAAAGAGGATTGCCATTGTTCCTAGTGACGATTGATGCATGGTAGGCAACAATATGCCGATGGCGATAAAAATGAAGAGTATTTTTGATAATTTCCTGCGCACGTTATGCAGGCCAAATCTCTCCAGAAAGGCAGGTGTAAACTCGATCCACACGACTACCGTATACGCCATGACACATATTGCGACCTCGAACATAACGGAATTGGGTTGCATGTACCAAGGCAGCAGTAGGTTATAGAACAACCAATATCTGCCTAAATCGACCATCACAGACATACCAGCGAGGGTATAGCCAAATAAGCCGGCAAGTATTGCCGGCCGCACCAGAGGATGATATTCACCACGGTTCATGACGTGGACCGTCAATGCCAAAGCAAAACCTGCACAGCCAAATCCAGTGCTCACTATGACATCCATGACAATCCAAATCCCCCAAGGGTAACCATCATTCAGATTGGAAGATGCACCAATGCCATAGATGAATCGATAGGCAATCAGGCAAATGCCAATAAGGGCGAGTAACGCGAACAGATTGAATGGTTTGGTGAGTAACTTTCCACCTATGGGATGATATTCACTCATGATTTATCCCCCTTTGATGCGGTTACGGATTCATCACCCTCGTCCTCATCTTTTGTGGTCCGTTTTACAGCGACCAACAGTCCGCTAAACAGAACAAGCGGCAGCGCAAACCAATGGTATAGCGTATGTTGAATTCCTTCCGTAATAGCCGCATAAGCATAATCAGGCACATTGGTCGGCAGACCCAGCTTGTCGAATGGTACCGCTGAAAGATAGATGACCTGTGTGCCACCTAGCTCTTTCTCCCCGTAGATTGATTGCTGGTACTCAGAAATAGCCGCTTCGTGTGGGGGTTGGTCACCACCAAGCTTGCCGCGTGGGAAAATATAGGACTCACCAGGTTTTGCTTCTAGACGTCGTTTGGCTTCCGCTTTAAGATCCTCCATCGGGCCAAATAGAGAAGCACCTGTTGGGCAAACATCACAACAGGCGGGTATCTGCCCTTTCGCTTGCAGGTGGGAGCAGAATTGACATTTCTGAATCTGCCCAAATGCGTTGTCATACTCATATTTTGGTATTGAAAAAGGACAACCCGCAACGCAATATCGACAACCAATACAACGATCCGGATGGTGGCTTACAATGCCAGTCAATGGATCTTTCGTCATTGCCGAAACTGGACATGCGGATACGCAAGAAGGGTCCACGCAGTGCAGGCAATGGCTCTTCATGAAGGCATAACCATCGAGTTCCTGATCCTTTTGCTCGCGGGTTCCATTTCGATATAACTTGATTACATTCAAGGTGGATCCGGATGTATCCAACGGGGTGTCATACATCCGTTGCCCTGATCCGGCAAACTCTGGTGGCATATCGTTTGCCTGCTTGCAGGCCACCATACATGCCTTGCAGCCGATACACAGTGTCGAATCATAGAGCATACCCACTGCCTGCGGCGGCATCTTTAACGGTTCACGCATAATGGCCTGTGCGCTATCCGTACAAGCTAAAGCTCCGGCGCCTACCGTGGCGGCTTTGAGAAAATCTCTTCTTTTCATCGCAGCATCCTCGACTCATTCATCTTTCGATGGGGAATCTGATGAAGCATCATCACTTTTACCCAAACGGCTCGCGATAACAGTGCCCGCACCGACAGCGGCTCCAATAACACCAGCAGCAAGTGCCGCTGCTCCCGCGGATACACCTTCTCCTTTTGACTGGAATATGTCGGTAAATGCATTCGGTGGCGTCACCTCTGTAACATCTGAAAGCTCATGAATGGCTTTGGTGAAACCAACGCCCTGCTCAGTACAACCGATACAGGGGTGTCCAGTACCGACTGGCCAGGCACCCGAGCCTACCTCGCCAAACAGGATGGCTGGACAATTCGCATAGGTTTCCGGCCCCTTACACCCCATCTTATAGAGGCACCATCCCTGGCGATGACCTTCATCGCCAAATTCGATGGCAAAACGCCCGGCATCATAATGAGGTCTACGCTCGCAGTTCTCATGGATGAGCTGACCGTAGGCGAATTTAGGCCGCCCCTTGCTATCCAATTCAGGCAAACGCTCAAAGGTTAGGATATACAGGATGGTGGATAAAAAATTATAGGGATTCGGCGGACAACCGGGGATGTTGATAATCGGCTTATCCTTGATGATCTCGTTTAATCCCTTTGCACCCGTTGGATTGGGTCGGCTGGCAGGAATTCCGCCCCAGGCCGCACAGGACCCGATGGCAATAATCGCCCCGGCATCGGCCACTGCCTCTTGCACATGTTCCAGGATGGTTTTATTGGCAACCTTACAATAGATGCCACCGTCCTTTGTTGGGATAGAGCCATCGACGACCAGGATATATTTGCCCTTGTTGGCTTGCATCGATGCATGTTTATAGGCTTCGGCCTGATGTCCCGCCCCGGCGGATAACGCCTCATGGTAGTCGAGTGAAATGGATTCCAGGATTAATTGATCCAGGGTGGGATGTGTCGAGCGGAGTAAGGATTCCGTACAACCGGTGCACTCCTGTGCCGATATCCAGATGACAGGTGGTCGCTGTGGATTGGTGGCGGCTTCGGCAATTCTCAGACTCATTGCCGAGGATAATCCCATCGTCGCGGCAACGCCGGTACAGAATTTCAGAAATTCGCGCCTGCTGATACCGCCCAGGGTTTGTTCTTGACCGGCGAGATCAGCGCGTGGTGCAACCCACTTAGACATCATATTTGCCTCCCCATGGGACAAGCCGCCATTATCTGGCAATAGCTATAGGTACAACGTTAAAAAACGCTATCGGCAAATACGCTGGCAACAATTCCTCTAATATAGCTGCAAAAATCGTGAATACCTTGGATACCCTTATCCGTAGTAATTTTAATTTCACGACATGGATAATAAATTTCTTAGTTCATTATAAGAACTACAACGGCTCTCGTAACTCATGCCATTTGACTTCGATCAATTTGTACAGAAAATGACCAAGTTATTAAAACAAAAGATGCGCTAAATCAATTAGATATTAATGAAATAAGAAAATAATTCATCTTTCAATTAGGGTTATTATTTGGGCACCATGGGAAATGCCCGGGCTTTTGCCGCATGGTTCCTGATGGGGAACCTGGTTAGGCTTCTTGGTATTTACCCATGCTGTTTTTTTGAATCGGCAGCATGCGTTGATGATCAGATGATTTGTTCAATATAGATCTGTTAATTGTCATTTCGCTTGCTAAAATAAAACATAGAATAAAAGTACGCTTCAACAGGTTGTTTGTTGTTCTGCTCTGACAAGGAAGAAGCAAATAACGCCATTGAACAAGCTAACAGATAACACACTTGCCTGTTTAGGTTATTTCCAGAATCTGTGGGAGCAGCTGCTGCTACAGATGGAGAAGCGCAGGTTGGAAAAACACCGGGAGCGGCATGATCTGAAGAGAATATGTGGCGCGGTGGAAGCCATCGTCGAAGGTACGGATGCGCGCCTGCGCGGTGTCTGCAATTATCAGAAGCAACTGCGCGAGTGTGCCTGCAAGCTGCTCATCCATATTGAGGAGCTTGTCGATTCAATACCGCCTCCCGTAGTAGTGGACAGCAACTCGCTGGTCCATGATCCACTGGTTCGCACCCTCTTCTCGGATGATGAAACAACCCAGCGGCTGTTGATTCGAAACAGGGATATCCACAGATATTTTAACGCAGTCGATCAGGCTACCAGGGATGAAGTCTTCGCACTGCTGCTGCTTCATCACAAGGAAAAGACCATCCTGGGCACAGAGATGCGCGGTGAAATGATCATGAGGGAGGTACGCCAGACGATCTTGTGTTTTTACGGTCATCGGCTGGTCGGTCTCAGTCCAAGCGAGGAGGCGGTGCGAATAGAGATGATCATTACCCTGTTCGAATGTGTACTCAGGTACATAAAAAGCCAGTATATCGAGCTTAAGAAAGATCTGCTGAAGCAGCAGAGTAACTATTTGCTTAATCATCCTGAAGAGAATATCAATAATCCTGAAGTTTATATTAAGCTGTTAGTACAACAACTCAACTTTCCCCAACAACTCGTCAAACTAAAGGAAAATTGTGTGCGAATGAGCAAGATGGGCGTCAAGCTACCGCTGGATTCCCCCTTATCCTCCAATCTGATACGGCTCCATGAACTGCAGGTCGCGGATGATGAAACAAGCCTGGTGAGGATGATACGTTACCCAAGGGATGGACTTTCAGATAGAACCCCCTCAAGGGCGATCGGTATTTGATAAAACTGGATTCGGCAGGAGATCTGGCCTCACTAAACAGCGCATCCTGAGTCGGTCAAGGCTGATAATGGCGAAGGCACTCGTTTTCACGTCCACGCACCACCCGCCTGCCCAGTAGTGGACCGCGGGTCTCGGTGACCAGGGTATGCTGGCCTTCCTGGTGGTGATCGTCATAGAAATAGATGATCACCCAGTCATCGGTCTTCTTGAGCTGATGGGCGAGGGCGGTGTTGGAGAACATGACGGTGAAGTGCCAGCCCGCTTTTTCCGTATGCAGGATCGGCAACCAGGCCTTGGCCTGCGGATTAAAGCGTTTGGGGGCGATCTTGGTTAATTCTCCCGCAAAGGCCTGCTCCAGGTAGAGACGGTCCACCTCCAGCAGGAGTGACACATCCGGCCCCTCTACAGTTACCGGCCGTCGATCACGGCGGGCCCGACCGAGCATGGTGGTCAGTGAGGCGCGCAGAGCGGTCAGGCGACGCGCGCCGATACCTTTGAGCTTCTCAAGGGTGCCGTCAAAAGCGGCATTCTCCAACGCCTCCAGGGTATCGATATGGAGTTCATCATGGATCTTTCCTGCCAGGTCAGGCCCTATACCCGGTACAGTCTGGAATAGATGAACAGGGTCCAGGCTGCCGCGCAGGCGGTCCAGCTGGGCCCAACGGCCCGTGGTGACGATCTCCGCGATAGCCGTGGCAATGCCCCGACCAATCCCCGGCAGGGCCTCCAGGCCTTTGCTGCCCTCCTGTTCAAGGATCTCTCCCACCTCCTGTCTGAGTTCAGAGAGGGTGGTGGCTGCTTGGTGGTAAGCCTTGATGCGAAAGGTGTTGGCACCCTGTTGTTCGAGCAGGTCGGACATCTCCTGAAGCTTCATGGCGATCCGGCTATTGAAGGGTATGTTCATGATCGCCTGCTGAGTCAGGTATCAATAGTTGCAAAAGTAATCGTATACAGGCCCTCGCGACACGCTGTGAATACGTCCCTGTACGCTCGACGGCGGGCTCTGCCGTACAGGGAAGTACAAATGCCGTGATTGCAGGATGCAAAGGAACGGCCCTCCCGCCAACGGTCGCGCTGGTCTGCATGCAATTACTTTCGGTACGATTAATACCCTCTTGCCAGGAGGAGAGATAGGCCTGCTGCGCCTCGGTGAGCCGGTCGATGGTCCAGGGCAAGTCCCTTATCTCAAGGCTTAGTCCAGTCATCGTTCTTACTGATGATGCGCACCGGCTATCTTTTCTGGTAGCTGCCCACCAGTTCGCTCTTTTCCAGCACATGCCCCTGTATGGCCTGTTCCAGCTCCGCCTTGGTGGGCCGGTTCAGATCGGGCAGCCTGCTGTCCAGGGCGTAGAGCTTGAAGAAATAGCGATGTCTGCCGATGGGCGGGCAGGGGCCACCATAGCCGGTTCGCTTCCAGTCATTGAGTCCCTCCCGAGTGCCCTCTGGCAAGGAATCGGTGGGGACGGCTTCGGCCAGTCCCTGCGTGTCTGGCGGAAGATTATAAAGCACCCAGTGCACCCAGGTCATTTTCGGGGCAGCCGGATCGGGCGCGTCCGGATCGTCCACGATCAATGCCAGGCTCTGTGTCCCGGCAGGTATCCCCGACCAGTTCAGCGGTGGGGAAATATCGGCACCGTCACAGGTGTAGTGGGTGGGAATGGGAGCATCGGGTGAAAAAGTGGAAGAGGTCAGGTTCATTGGGGTTCCTCTATTTATCAGGTTAGCGGTATAGAAAGTGCGATCTGTGAATACCTTGTTACCCATGGTCTGTTGAACATGAGCGCCTTACCGTCAGCAGCTTTCCGGATGTCAGGTTCGATTCCCGCTATCTAGAGATATAGACCATGAATGGCCAGGGTAAATGATTCAGCTCAATCACTGGCTGATGTCGGCGTGGATGGAAAAACACGTTGAGATGCTCTTTTTGTTTTATACCTTGAAAAAATCAGGGTTATGATCTTTACTTTTTACTAATTGAGAATAAATTGACTACTCGGTATCCCGACGGTTAAGTCAGTGCAGATCGCAGCGTTGCATCGGGTGCCTGATAAAAAATAACACAACAACCGAAAGGAACTTACTTATGCGTTCCTCACTTCGTACCTATCTCTACCTGATCCCTTTTCTGGGCCTGTTGTTACATGCCACGATGGCCAGAGCCGACGCGCAGGAGAACCCCTACAGCCTGGAGGCGATGATTGAAGCCGGTGGCGCCTATATGGGGTTAGAAGTGTGCAAGGCCTGTCATCCGACTCAGCATGACCAGATCATTCAGGAGTCCCATGGCCAGGCAAGTGACGCACGTTCACCCTACGCTGTCGACAACTGCGAAACCTGCCACGGCCCCGGGGAAAAGCATGTCACCATTATCAAGGGTGGACTGATTGCCTTTGCCGGTAAAGACCCTTCACCGGTGGAGGCGCAGAACACCATGTGCCTGCAGTGTCATCAGGGGGGCTCCCTGATCCAGTGGCACGACAGCCTGCACGATGTGGAGGAGGTTCCCTGCAGTGGCTGCCACACCATGCACAAGCCCAGCAAGGTCATGGACCGAGCCACCGAGGCCGAGGTCTGTTACGCGTGCCACAAGAATATTCGCGCTCAGACCTACAGGATGTCCTCCCATGCGATACGAGAAGGCAAGGTGGTCTGCAGTGACTGTCATGCCTCGCATGGTTCCTTCGGCCCCTTCATGCTGAAACAGCTGAGCCTCAATGACAACTGCTACGAGTGTCATGCCGAGAAGCGCGGCCCTTTCCTCTGGGAGCATTATCCCGTCACCGAGGATTGCAGTCTGTGCCACCGCACTCACGGGTCGAATCATCCCTACCTGCTGACCAAGCAGGGGCCGCAGCTCTGCCAGCAGTGCCATGCCAAGGTTCGCCCGGATGGCAGTGGCCATGTGCGCATCTTCCTCGACGCCGATGATCCCGATCCCAATCGGGGCCGCATGATCATCAGCCGAAACTGCGCGAACTGCCATAAGGCCCATGGCTCGAACCATCCATCCGGGGTCAATCTGCTCAGGTAGATCGTCTTGATCATCAAGAGGTGCATATGTCTATAACAAGAACATCACCACTGATTGCCACACTGCTCACCCTGGGGCTTGTCACGGACAGCCTGGTCGCCGAGGAGAGGTCCGAGACACTCGTGGTCGTCGAGGCAGAACCGACAATCAATGAACTGGAACTGGGTATCGGTCATGTCTCCGACGATGCTTACCGTTTCGGTCGCTATAACGGCCTGATCGATCGGGGCCCCTACCTCATCGGCAATGTGAAGGCGAAGCAATATGGCGAGTCAGGCGACTATTGGCGATTGCGTGCCACCAATCTGGGGCTGGATTCCCGCTATCTGCGGTTGGAGTCCGGTGTCCAGGGGGAGCAGGAGTATTTCATCGAATATGACCAGCTGCCCGACTACGAGAATGACACCGGATCAACACCTTTTCTCAACACCGGCAGCACCCATCTGATCCTGCCCCCGGGTTTTTCCATGGCGAATCTGAACAGCTTTCTGCAGCCCTTCGATCAGGAGACCGAACGCAAGCGCCTGGGATTGGGCGCGAAGCTCTTCTTCAAGAGCCGCTGGGAACTGGACAGTTCCATTCAGCACGAGACCAAGCGAGGAACTGACTGGATAGGCAGCAGTATGGGAGCGATGGAAGAGTTCAACATCATGCAAAAGACCACCGGGGCCTTGTTGCCTGAGCCGATTGATCATGAGACGGACAAGATTGATGTTGCCCTGCGCTACCATGGCAAAGAGACCCAATTGGAATTCGCCTACCATGGCTCCCTGTTCTACAACGACAATGCTTCGCTCACCTGGCAGGATCCCTTTGATCTCACCCGTAGCGGTCGTCAGGCCCTCGAGCCGGACAATCAGATGCATCAACTCTCCGCCAACCTGGGCCAGAAACTCTCACCCAGCAGCCGCCTCACCGCAGTGGCCTATCTGGCGCAGCTGACCCAGGACGATAAATTTCTGCCCTACAGTACCAGTGATACAGTAGACTCCCTGCCGCGCACCTCATTGGACGGGGAGGTCTGGATAATGAGGGGGCAAGTGAAGTTCTCCTCCCGTCCGAAGCGCAAGCTGCGACTGAGTGCCCAATACAGCTACGATGAACGGGACAACAAAACCGACATCGCGGAATATTACTACTTTGTGGCGGATGGAATTTCCGGCCAGTTTGTGCCGAAAGAAAACGATCCTCTGAGTTTCAGGCGCAACCAGGTCGATCTGACCGCGAACTATCGGCTCAACTCCAAGATGAGTCTGCGTGGTGGTTATCAGTACAAGCATATGCACCGGGACTCACAAGACCAGGAGCGGGAGACTACCCGGGAGCATACCCTGTCGGGGAAATGGAATGTCAGGGCGACATCCGAACTGGATCTGGCACTCTACGTCGAGGATACCAAGCGGACCGGCAGCACCTATCATACACGGCGTGATGAGAATCCCGCCATGCGTACCTTCTATCTGGCGGACGTGAAGCGGATCAAACTGGGCACATCGATGAATTACATGCCAACCGAGCGACTGGGCCTGGGCCTGACCGCGGAGTATCTGGATGACGATTACACCGATTCAGTACTGGGACTCACCGAGGCCCAGCAGCTCTCCCTGTCGCTGGATGCGAATTATCGGATCAGTGACCGGATCACCAGCCATGCCTTCTATACGCGCGAAGCGTTCAAATCCCACAATGCGGGTGCTCAGGATGGGAAAGTGACAACCCCTGACTGGCATGCGGAACTGAAGGACACCATTGACAGTGTGGGTCTTGGCGCCAACTTCACCGGGCTCGTCGACAAATGGGATTTCGGCGCTGACCTGGTCAATACGCGCGGCCGTGGTGAAATCTACATGAGCAACAGCATCACCACGATCACCAACCCGGACAGTATCGCCGTGCTCGATCCCATTCAGCAGTTTCCCGACCTGAAGAGCTCGCTGACCAGTCTGCGGCTCTGGACCCGCTACCAGCACAGCGACAAGATTGCCTACAAGTTCAGCTATTGGTACGAGGATTACAGCTCGGAAGACTGGACCCTGGACGATCTCGAGGCCGACAGTGTCGGTAATCTGCTCCTGCTCGGTGAGGATAGACTCGACTATACCCAACATGTGGTTGGATTATCCTTCAATGTCCAGTTCTGAATGACTCCAGCATATCGAATTTGGTGATTAGCCCCATCTCTCAGCTGCGCCTCGGCGGTGGGGATAGGCTGCCGAAACACGCTGTAAATACGTCCGTGTACGCTCCACGGCGGCATCCATGTCGCCGAGGGTTTCGCCAACCTATCCCCATCGCTCTTTCGTGGGATATCAGCTGAGAGATGGGGCTAATCACCTAGAATTTTAGAATGGATGGAGCTATCCGTGCCATAATCCTCCTGCAATGTCCGTTGATCCTGATTTCAATCGATTACGTTGGCAGTGCCGGCGGGGCATGCTGGAGCTGGACCTGTTGCTGCTGGAGTTCCTGGAGATCTGCTATGCAAATCTGGATAAGGATTTACAGCAGGCGTTTGTTGTCTTGCTGGACTATCCGGACCCATCATTGCAACGTTGGTTGATAGGTGATGGCGAGGGAGTGGCTGACGGTATGCAGGCTATCGTTAAGACGATAAGAGAAGGTGGCGGGGATTGTGAGGAATCAAGCTGAGTCCATCCATCTACGACCGGTACCATCCCGTTATCTTGCAATTTGGCTGGGTATCACCCATACAGTTGCACTGATTGTGATCTGGCAGATTCAGTTGCATGCGGCCTGGAAGATCAGTATGAGTCTTGCGCTGCTTGGCTATCTCATGTGGCAGCTCCAACTGCATCTCCTGCGTCGCAACGATACGGCCATCCTAGAGGCGGTTGTAGCGAGTGACGGGATCTGGCATTTAACCCTGAAGAGTGGGGTAGAGCTGTCAGTTGAGTTGCTGCCGGACAGTTTCGTCAAGCCCTGGCTGATGGTATTGGGGTTTAGGGCCACGGAAAAAAAGATTTATCCTATCTCACGCACCTCTTCGGGCAATCTTTGGACGATTTTCAATCGCAAGACATCGCTGCCGATAAACAAGCGTTTGATCCTCTTCCCCGACAGCCTGGACAAAGAGACAACCCGCAGGCTTCGGGTTCATCTGTTATCGAACAGACAGCTCAGGCAGGGCCTGCTTCCCCACAGATAATCCTAAGTTACTACCTTGATGGAGTACTCCTTCTGCATGTTTTCAGCGGATTCGGCTGGCGAGTAACTGTCGGGAATCAGTACCGTGGGTCGACGCTGCACCTTGTCGTCCCTGAGCGGGAAGTCGATGGTGTAGTGCAGCCCGCGGCTCTCCCGGCGGTTCTGGGCGGAGCGGATGATCAGATCCGCCACCTCTACCAGGTTGCGCAGTTCCAGCAGGTCATTGGTGACCCGGAAGTTGTTGTAATATTCGCCGATCTCCAACCGCAGCAGGTCCACCCGGCGCTTGGCGCGCTGCAGCCGCTTGTTGCTGCGAACTATGCCGACATAGTCCCACATGAAGCGACGTAGTTCATCCCAGTTGTGGGAGACCACCACCTCTTCATCGGAGTCGGTGACGCGGCTCTCGTCCCAGGGGGGTAGATCAGGCGGGACAGGGGTGCGCTCCAGTGAGTCGTGAATATTGTCCGCGGCCAGTTTGGCGAACACCAGACACTCCAACAGGGAGTTGCTGGCCATGCGGTTGGCCCCATGCAGGCCCGTATAGGCCACCTCACCGATGGCATAGAGGCCGGAGACATCGGTCTGGGCATGGTGGTTCACCACGACGCCACCACAGGTGTAGTGGGCGGCTGGCACCACCGGAATCGGCTGTTGGGTGATGTCGATGCCGAAGCCGAGGCAGCGCTGGTAGATGGTGGGAAAATGTTCCTTGACGAATTCGGCCGGTTTGTGACTGATGTCGAGAAACAGACAGTCGGCGCCAATACGTTTCATCTCATGGTCGATGGCGCGGGCGACGATATCTCGGGGCGCCAGCTCCTTCCGCTTGTCGAACTTGGCCATGAAACGGCTGCCATCGGGCAGTTTCAGGTGACCCCCTTCACCCCGCACTGCCTCGGTGATCAGGAAGGTTTTGGCCTGGGGATGATAGAGGCAGGTGGGATGAAACTGGATGAACTCCATGTTGGCCACCCGGCAGCCCGCCCGCCAGGCCATGGCGATGCCGTCGCCGGTGGAGACATCCGGATTGCTGGTATAGAGGTAGACCTTACTGGCGCCACCGGTGGCAATCACCACGAAGCGTGCGCGGAATGTTTCTGTCTTGCCCGTGTTCTGGTTAAGAACGTAAGCGCCCAGGCAGCGTTTATGTTGGCCTCGTTCGAGATTATGACTGGTGATCAGATCAATGGCGATGTGGTTGGCAAAGGTCTCCAGATTGGGTCGGGCCAGTACCTTGGCTTCCAGGGTGGTCTCTACCTCCTGTCCGGTGGCATCCGCCGCGTGGATGACCCGACGGTGGGAGTGGCCACCCTCCCGGGTCAGATGGTAACCGCCACTGCCGGTGGCCTTGTCATCCCGGGTGAAATCGACCCCTTCCGTCAATAGCCAATCGATGCTTTCCGGTCCCTTTTCCACGACGAGTTGTACGCTGGACTCATCACACAGGCCGACACCGGCATCCAGGGTGTCCGCGACGTGGGACGATACGGAGTCATTCTCATCAAGCACCGCGGAGATACCACCCTGGGCATAGTAGGTACTGCTCTCTTCCAGTTCTCTTTTTGCTATGATCGCTACCTGTAATTCACTGCTCAGGTGCAACGCAAGACTAAGGCCGGCGGCACCGCTGCCGATAATGAGTACGTCATGCAGGTGGTCTGTTGGCATATTTGCGGGCTCTAGGCGTTAGGTTGATAATTGGCCGCTGATAGATCAGCATCCTAACTTAATTCAAGGGTTCATTGAACCAGATCAATCGGGCGTGGATTACCGAGAACTAAATTAAATCAAGATTGTCAATGAGACTGAGCACAGGGTTGTGCGGGTCCCGAGGAGGTTAAGGCCCGGATGGGCGAACGGCAAATCGACCATGAACTGGTCAAACGAGTGCAGCGGGGTGACAAAAAGGCATTCGATCTTCTGGTACTCAAATACCAGCAGAAGATCGCCAATTTGATCTCCCGATATATCCGGGATCCACACGAAGTGATGGATGTGACCCAGGAGGCCTTCATCAAGGCCTATCGGGCGCTTCCCAACTTTCGGGGTGAGAGTGCGTTCTATACCTGGTTGTATCGGATCGCCATCAATACCGCGAAAAACTACCTCGTGGCTATGGGACGTCGTCCCCCTACCGAGGATGTGGATGCGGAGACGGCTGAACAGATGGATGCGGGTGCATTACTGAAGGAGATGGGCACCCCTGAGAACCATGTACTCAGCGAAGAGATTTCGGTAACCGTGCAGAAGGCCATCGATGGTCTCCCTGAGGATCTGCGCACCGCCATCATCCTGCGCGAATTGGAAGGAATGAGTTATGAAGAGATCGCCAATGCCATGTCTTGTCCTGTTGGCACGGTGCGCTCCCGCATTTTCCGGGCGCGTGAGGCGATCGACAAGAGTCTTAAACCGTTGTTAACCCCATAACCGGAATGACGATGACTGAGCAAGAGCAAGAACGACTATCGGCCCTGGTGGATAATGAGTTACCTCACAACGAGATTACAGGAGAAATCGGCAAACTACTGAAAAACAACCCCGGCCATGAAGTCTGGAGCCATTACCACCTGATCGGTGACGCAATACGCCGGGAAATGGGCCCAGTGATGGATTTACAGCTTGCCGAAAAGATCAGTAAACGACTTCAGGATGAACCGGTGTTGCTTGCACCGCATGCTGCGAAACGTCGAACCGCCAAATGGTTAAAACCGGCCTCAGGATATGCCATCGCGGCTTCCGTCGCACTCCTGGCGGTGGCGGTCGCTCCCAGACTGCTCAACCATGAGACGGTAAATGAACCGCTCAATGTGATTGCTACCAACCAAGTCACCGAGCAGCCGGAGAATGTGCGCATCTATGTCGCGGATGACGGCACTCGGTGGGAACTGCTGCACAAGCCCAAGGTGGAATCTCGTCTGAACAGCTACCTTGTGAATCATCAGGAGTATGCGCCGGCGGGCAATCTTAAAGGCATCATGCCTTACGCCACATTCGTCAGCTATGACAGCGCCCAGTAGCCATTGAGTTGTTATATGAGAACCGCCGTTAGTACCCTGAAGAAACAATTGTTTAAATCAGGCCTGATTCTTCTAACGCTGCTCTCCACCTTCACGGTTACAGCTGATGATGAGCAGACCGCCAAGAAGTGGCTGGAGCGGATGATCCTGGCGGTCAACAATCTGGATTATCAAGGGACCTTTATCTACTTACACGACAATCAGCTAGAAACGATGAAGATCGTTCATGCAGTAGGGAATGGTCAGTTACAGGAACGGCTGATCTCTCTTAACGGTGCGCCTCGTGAAGTGATCCGGGATCAGAGTTCAGTGACATGTATCATGCCGGAGTCGCAGGAGGTTTCGGTCGACAAGCGCCCCTTGAGCAAAAAATTTCTTGCCTTACTGCCAGAAGATCTCAAGCAACTCGACGCCCACTATGCGTTTCGCTGGTTGGGTAAAGGTCGGGTGGCGGACCGGCATGCCAGCGTCGTCGCGATCATTCCAAAGGATGGCTACCGTTACGGCTACCGTTTCTTTCTCGATGATGAGAGTGGTCTGCCACTCAAATCGGATCTGATGAATGAACTTGGCAAGGCCGTCGAGCAGACCATGTTTACTCACCTGGAGGTCGGGGTTGCCGAGATTGATCCCGTTCAAGCCAGGGTATCTGGGCCCCAACAGCGCATCGAACTGACGGCACATGCTGACCGGCTCAGTCACTCCCTGGCGCCTGATGAGGGGGGCTGGGAGTTCCACCACCTGCCAGTTGGTTTTTCCCTCACTACCCGCAACCGTCTGCCCAATGCCAACGGTGATCAAGTGATTGAACAATATGTGCTGTCGGATGGACTTGCTTCCCTGTCGGTATTCATCGAGCCCGCCGGGCAGGGCGAAGCCTTCCTGCAAGGGGTCTCCCGACTGGGCGCCATCAATGCCTGGGGTGGCAAGCTTGACGGATATCAGGTGACTGTGGTGGGAGAGGTGCCGGCCGTCACCCTGCTTGGCATCGTGGATGCCATGCGTCTCAAACGCTGAGCATGATCCTAGAATCCTCAGTTGACCGCTATCCAGTGTGCTAATCGCTTTGAAAACACGAGCTTTATCAGTCTTGCAGGTATCCACCTATTGGGTGAGCAGCGCTACACCGCGAAGGGCACGCTTATGACGGCGCATGGCTACGTTACAACTCCTTGCAATAGAGCAACTATGCCGCGTCGTCGTGCCTTGCCCTACACCGCCACAAGTGCACCCTTCGCGGTGTTCAACTAAGGATGCTAGGATGATCGAAGAACCGGCCAGGGTCGTCACCTGTGAGGCGGGGTTTGCATTGGTTGAAACCCAGACCCAGGCCGCCTGTGGTTCCTGTCCGGCTGAGGGCAGTTGCGGCACTTCAGTCATCTCCGGCCTGTTCAAGCGTCGGCGGAATGTCTTGCAAGTACTCAATCCCATCCAGGCCAAGCCGGGTGAACAGGTCATCATCGGTCTCCAGGAGAAGGCCCTGGTGACGGTTTCTCTGCTTGCCTATCTGATGCCCCTGGTGTGTTTGATCCTGCTGGCGGTTGCTGCCCAGGAGGTTGCTCAGATCGAGTATGGAGGGAGCGGGGAACTCGCCGGTATCGCGGGTGGTCTACTCGGACTGATTATTGGACTTGCGCTGCTCAAATGGTTTTCACTGCGAAACCGAAATGATCCCGCCTTTCAGGCGGTCATTCTGCGGCAGGCATCCGCTAAACCTGTGCACTTCCTTTAAGCTGCAGTTTGCAGGAGATTTTATCCAGATGAAATACATCAAATATCCATTCCAGGTATTGCTGCCCCTGATTGTTATCGCGCTCTACCTGCTGCCCGTACAGGCTCGGGATCTGCCTGATTTTACCCTGCTGGCGGAAAAGAATGCGCCTTCAGTGGTCAACATCAGTACCAAGCAGACCTCGGTGCGTCGTCAGATGAAGCGTTTCCATGTGCCGGAATTCAATGATATCCCGGAGGACAATCCTTTCGGCGAACTGCTGCGGCGCTTTTTCGGGGAAAATGGCTATCATCTGCCGGACGATGACGAAGTGCAAAAACAGTCCCTCGGTTCCGGCTTTATCATCTCTGAAGACGGTTATATCCTGACCAACATGCATGTGGTCTCTGAGGCGGATGAGATCATTGTGCGCATGACGGATCGTCGCGAATTCAGCGCCAAGCTGATTGGTGCGGACGAGCGCAGCGACATTGCTCTGGTCAAGATCGAGGCGGAAGGGCTGCCGGTGGTGGAGATCGGCAGTTCCGCCAAGCTCAAGGTGGGTGAATGGGTGTTGGCCATCGGTTCCCCATTCGGTTTCGATCACTCGGTGACCGCCGGGATCGTCAGCGCCAAGGGGCGCAGTCTACCCAGCGAGAACTATGTGCCCTTCATCCAGACCGATGTGGCCATCAATCCCGGCAACTCCGGTGGTCCGCTCTTCAACCTGGATGGTAAGGTTGTGGGGGTCAATTCCCAGATCTATAGCCGTTCCGGTGGCTTTATGGGGCTCTCTTTCGCGATCCCCATCGACGTAGCCATGGATGTGGCGGAACAGCTCAAATCGAAAGGCCGGGTGAGCCGCGGTTGGTTGGGTGTACTGATCCAGGACGTTACCGGTGAACTGGCAGAGAGTTTCCGCATGGATCGTCCAAGAGGTGCATTGATTTCCCGGGTACTTCCAGACAGCCCCTCTGACAAGGCTGGATTGCAGGTCGGTGATGTCATCCTCAAATATAATGGTACCGAGTTACGCAGTTCCGCGGAATTACCCCCACTGGTCGGCAGCAGCCGGGTGGATCGGCCCGCGGAGCTGGATATCCTGCGTGGCGGCAAGCAGATCAAGGTGCTGGTGAATATTGGTGAGCTTCCCGCGGAAGAGGCGATAAAGCTGGCGGAGGCCACTCCCCCCCGGATCTCGGAAAACCGCCTCGGGTTGATGGTCTCGGAACTGACCCAGGAACTGCGCCAACAGCTGGCGGCTCCGGCGAAAAATGGTGTCATGGTCGAATCCGTCAGCGGACAGGCGGCCCGTGAAGCGGGCATCCAGCAGGGCGATGTGGTCCTCATGCTCAACAATACCAATGTGGAGAACGTTGCCCAGTTCAACCAGCTGGTCAGTGAACTGCCGGCAGGCAAGACCGTGGCCGTACTGGTGCATCGCCGTACTGGCCCCATCTTCCTCGCCCTGCGCATACCAAATGAATGAGGTCGTTATTGATGTATACCCGCGCTGGTTGTCACCTCTGTGAAGATATGTTCACTCATCTGCAGCACCTGCGGAAGCAGCGGGATTTCTCCCTGGAGCTGATCGATGTTGACCATCAACCAGCCATCCAGGTCAGCCACGGAGCCAGGGTTCCGGTACTTGAGACGGCAGATGGAGAGTGTCTCAGCGAGTATTTTCTTGATGAAGTTGGACTACTGAACTATTTGGATGGCGGTTGATTTGGTATGATCCGCTGCTTTCTTGGTCGAAGCGCCCCATCCAGGGGCGTTTCGTTTGTCCACTCCAGATTTTCAGACACTCAATGACAGACTTAGGACATATTCGGAATTTCTCGATCATTGCCCACATCGATCATGGGAAATCCACCATTGCGGATCGGTTCATTCAGGTCTGTGGCGGCTTGAGCGAACGGGAAATGGCGGAGCAGGTACTGGATTCGATGGATCTGGAGCGGGAGCGCGGGATCACCATCAAGGCCCAGAGCGTGACCCTGGACTACCAGGCGAAGAGTGGCGAGACATACCAGCTCAATTTTATCGATACCCCGGGCCATGTGGATTTTTCCTATGAGGTCTCCCGCTCCCTGACCGCCTGCGAGGGTGCCCTGCTGGTGGTGGATGCCGCCCAGGGCGTGGAGGCCCAAAGCGTCGCCAACTGCTATACCGCCATCGAGCAGGGGCTGGAGGTGCTGCCGGTGCTCAACAAGATCGATCTGCCGTCGGCGGAACCGGAACGGGTCATCAGCGAAATCGAGGAGATCATCGGCATCGATGCCCAGGATGCAATCAAGGTCAGCGCCAAGACTGGCTTGGGTATCCCGGATCTGCTGGAACAGCTGATCGAGCGGATTCCACCGCCTGAAGGAGACATGGAGGCCCCATTACAGGCTTTGATCGTCGACTCCTGGTTCGACCCCTATGTGGGAGTGATCTCCCTGATCCGGGTGATGAATGGGGTGATCAAGCCAAAGGACAAGATGCATGTGATGTCGACAGGACGCACCTATCAGGTCGAGAAGCTGGGTGTCTTCAGTCCAAAAATGATCAACAAGGATCGCTTGGGTACGGGTGAAGTGGGTTTTCTCATCGCCGGCATCAAGGAGATCGATGGGGCGCCGGTGGGGGATACCATCACCTTGGAGAACCGTCAGGCGGAAACACCGTTGCCGGGCTTCGAGGAGATACAGCCAAGGGTCTTTTCCGGTCTCTACCCGGTCAGTTCGGATGACTATGAAGACCTGCGGGATGCCCTGCAGAAACTGAAATTGAACGATGCGGCGCTGCACTATGAACCGGAGACCTCCCAGGCCCTGGGTTTCGGTTTCCGCTGTGGCTTTCTCGGCATGCTGCACATGGAGATCGTGCAGGAGCGCTTGGAGCGGGAATACGATCTGGATCTGATCACCACCGCGCCATCGGTGATCTTTGAGGTGCTCAAGACCGACGGTGAATTGATACGCATCGAGAATCCAGCCAACCTGCCGGACCCCGGGCAGGTTCAGGAAGTACGTGAACCGGTTATCAACGCCACCATCCTGGTACCGCAGGACTACCTGGGTAATGTCATCTCACTCTGTATCGAAAAACGCGGTGTGCAGAAGAATCTGCTGTACCTGGGTGGCCAGGTACAGGTAAATTTCGAATTGCCGATGAATGAGGTGGTGATGGATTTCTTCGATCGGCTGAAATCGGTCAGTCGGGGTTATGCCTCCTACGAATATGAATTTACCCACTTTCAGGCGGCGCCGCTGGTCAAGCTCGATATCCTGATCAATGGAGAGAAAGTGGACGCCCTCTCGTTCATCGTGCATAGAGACCAGTCACAGAGCCGGGGGCGGGAATTGACCTCGAAAATGAAGGAGATCATTCCACGACAGATGTTCGAGGTGGCCATCCAGGCCGCAATCGGCAGCAAGGTCATCGCGCGTACCACGGTCAAGGCGTTGCGCAAGAACGTCACGGCCAAGTGTTATGGCGGTGATATCACGCGCAAGCGCAAACTGCTGGAAAAGCAGAAGGCGGGCAAAAAACGTATGAAGCAGGTCGGTCGGGTGGAGATACCCCAGGATGCCTTCCTTGCCGTGCTCAAGGTGGGAAAGGATAATTAGCCGCCATCAAAACAGCTTGTTCCATGATATTTATCTGTTTTCGTATAATGGGATCCACTCAAGGACTGCAATAATATGAATTTCGACTTTCCAACCTTTCTGGTAGCCGCCAGCGCCCTCACGGGTGGTATCTGGCTGATCGACACGCTGTTGTTTGCTGCCAAAAGAAAGCAGCGGGCCACCGCGACGGCGGGGGCTGACGGCGAGGCTCAGGTAGCGGTCAAAGAACCCCTGCTGCTGGAGTACTCGCGCTCTTTTTTCCCCGTGATCTTCGCGGTACTGATCTTGCGTTCATTTCTGGTCGAGCCCTTTCGTATCCCGTCGGGTTCGATGATGCCCACCCTGTTGGTGGGAGATTTTATTCTGGTCAACAAGTTCAGTTATGGCATCCGCTTGCCGGTGCTGAATAAAAAGGTCATCGCGCTGGGAGAACCTCAACAGGGCGATGTGGTGGTTTTTCGTTATCCCAAACAGCCCTGGATCGACTATATCAAACGCGTGGTCGCGGTGCCGGGCGATAGCGTGCGATATCAGGATAAGATCCTCTATATCAACGGCAAGCCCATGCCGCAGACCCCTGTTGGCATGTATACCGGTGTAGGCAGCGGGGTGCAGATGACCGGGGCGTTAAGGTTGCTTGAAAGGCTTGACGGCATCGAACACAACATCCTGGTTCATCCCATGGCACCCAATCTTGCGATGGGATGTAATGTTTTACGCAACGGGCCGATAACTGTTCCAGAGGGACACTATTTCGCCATGGGAGACAACCGGGACAACAGCAATGACAGCCGCTGCTGGGGGCTGGTACCTGAGGAAAACCTGGTTGGCAAGGCATTTGGTATCTGGATGAACTGGGACTCCAATCTCAACAGTTTTCCTCCCGTTGCCTGGGAACGGATCGGGAATGGCATCGAGTAATGGGGTCTGGTAAGAGGCATTTACGCTGTGGCGAAAATGCCTCGTTGAGTTTTTCATGAGGAGAAATTGATGATATCCCTAAAAAATCAGCATGGTCTCACCATGATCAGTTGGTTGCTGGTCCTGACGATGGTCGGATTTTTCATTATGGTGGGTATGAAACTGGCCCCTGTCTATCTACAAAACTATACCATCAGGAATATTCTGGAGTCCGTGCGGAAGGAGATCTTGACCAGCCGCAAGCCGGTTACCGAGATCCGTACCATGTTAAGCCGGCGTTTCGATATGAACAGTATCGATAACCTCAAGCGTGAAAACATTAAGATTCGGCGTTCGAGTGGTATCACGACCATTGAAGTGAATTATGAAGAGCGCAGGCCAATCGTGGGCAATCTCGATGCTATCATGACCTTTCATGAATCCGTTGAACTGGTCGCGAATTGAGGCCTTCCAGTGACATCCTCTGCCGGGCCCTGGGGTATCGCTTTACGGACAACGGCCTGATCGAACAGGCATTGACTCACCGCAGTGTGGGTGGTGTGAACAACGAACGCCTGGAGTTTCTCGGTGACGCGATTCTGGGTTTTGTCATTGCGGATGAACTCTATCACCGTTTCGCCTCCGCGACTGAAGGGGAGCTGAGCCGTCTGCGCGCCAGTCTGGTCAAGCGGGAGACCCTGGCAAAGATTGCTCGCCAGATCGATCTGGGGGACTATCTCAATCTGGGGCCTGGTGAGCTGCGCAGCGGCGGGCATTCCCGTGCTTCAATCCTGTCTGACGCCGTGGAGGCGATTATGGCGGCGATCTACCTGGACAGCGACTATGAGACCACCCGCCAGGTCATTCTCGAGATGTTTCGAGAGCGACTTACAGGCCTGAATCTGGCGGCCCAGCAGAAAGACCCGAAAACCCGTCTGCAGGAGTTATTGCAGGCACGCAAGATTGGCCTGCCAAGCTATGAGATCATCGAGATTTTCGGTACACCCCATGACCAGCTGTTCAAGATACGCTGTCTGATCAGCGAGCTTCGGCTGGAGCAACTGGGGTCGGGATCCAGTCGCCGGCGGGCTGAGCAGGCGGCGGCGTTGAACATGTTGCAGGAGCTGGAAAATGGCTGAACCAACCAATCACTGTGGTTATACCACCATCATCGGCCGGCCTAATGTGGGAAAGTCTACCCTGCTGAACCGTATCATCGGGGTCAAGCTGGCCATCACCTCCCACAAGGCCCAAACCACCCGTCATAGCATCCTGGGCATCAAGACCCTGCAGGACGGTCAGGTGATCTATGTAGATACCCCCGGTATCCATACGCGGGCGGATCATGCCATGAACCGCTATCTGAACCGTACCGCAACCACCGCGCTAGCCGACGTGGATGTATTGATCTTCGTGGTGGAGGCCCTACGCTGGACCCGGGAAGACGAAAAGGTATTGCGCCTGCTCCAGGGCCGTACCCTGCCGGTGATTCTGGCGGTGAACAAGGTAGATCAGGTGAAACGGAAGGAGGCATTGCTGCCCTTCCTGGCGGAGATGGCCGAGCGCTTTGATTTCACCGAGGTGGTACCGGTCTCGGCGAAAAACGGTGGAAATATGGAGACCCTGGAGAAGCTGGTAATGAAAGCGCTGCCCCAGGGTGACAACATTTTTCCGGAGGATCAGCTGACCGACCGACCGGAAAAATTTTTCGCCGCGGAGATGGTGCGAGAGCAGCTTACCCGGCGCTACGCCGAAGAGCTCCCCTATGCGGTCTCCGTGGAGATCGAACGCTTCGAGGAGGCGGGCGGTCTCTACCGGATTGGCGCGGTCATCTGGGTGGAGAAGCCGGGTCAGAAGGCCATCCTGATTGGCAAGGATGGCAAGGCCCTGAAACAGGCGGCCACTCAGGCAAGAAAGTCCATGGAGGAATTTTTCGGCTGCAAGGTCTATCTGAGCGTCTGGGTCAAGGTAAAGAAGAGCTGGTCCAGCGATGAGTCCGCCTTGGTACGGCTCGGCTATGGTGATTAGTACTCCTGCAAGATGATATTGACGGAGTACGAGTGCCCACTCCCAAACTACAACCCTGTTTCGTCATCCACCGACGGGACTACCGCAACACGAGTCTGCTGCTGGAACTCTTCACCCCGGACGAGGGCCGGCTGCCGGCTATCGCACGAGGCGCGAAATCGGGCCGGGCGGGGAGAGCGATATTATTACAACCGTTTCAGCCGCTCCTGGCTGGTTTGAGCGGAAGGGGCGAGATCAAGACCCTGGGGCAGGTGGAACCGGAGGGACGACCATTTTCCCTGACCGGCAGGCTGCTCTACTCTGGCTTCTACCTCAATGAACTGTTGATGCGGCTGCTGGGGCGAAATGATCCCCATGCGGATCTGTTCGCCCACTACCTGGAAGCGCTCACTGCCCTGGCCGGGGGGCGACCGATCGGTGAGACGCTCAGATATTTCGAGATCGATCTCCTGCGGGCGCTTGGCTATGGGTTGATGCTGGAGCATGAGACTGTGGGAGGTGAGCCGGTTCTGCCGGATCGAGCTTATGACTATCTGATCGAACAGGGACCGGTTATCTCAGCGGGTCGGCCTGCAAGCGGGAGCGTGAGTGGACGAACCCTGCTCTGCCTGCATAATAGAGCCACCATGGACCCGGCGACGGCAGCGGAGGCGAAAGGCCTGATGCGGCGCATCCTGGCCTTCTATCTTGGCGACAAGCCGCTGAAGAGCCGTGAACTCTTCCGTGGCTTTGTACAACCCAACCCCTGACTTTGATGAGATGCTTTTGAATCTGTTCCTTTCTGGGCAACATAAGATAGATGCTGGAGGAATGCAGATTCATGGTGAACAGTGACGTGCTTGAACATTTTGGTTTTAAATTCGGCGTGAGTGGTGCTCACTCAAGCCGGACGATGATGCTTGCTGAGTTAGAAACACTCCTGGCGGCGGTTCAGTGCGAGTCTACGCAAGCCAACTATGCTGAGCAAATAGTCAAACTGAACCTTCTCTCCAAACCTACGGTAAAGGCTCGCCAGCTTACGCTACGTCATCTCACCGAGCTCTATTCCCTGAATCCTGAGGTTCCTTTATTCAGAATTCTACGGAAGCTCTGGGATACTGATGCCGCTGCACATCCTATACTGGCCTTGACTCTTTCCCTCGCGCGAGATCCGCTCTTACGTTTAAGCCGGGACTTTATTCTCGGCCTGCCTGTTGGTCAGTCAATAACGCGTGCAGATACTGAAGAAATTCTTCGGCAAGCAACAGGTGACCGCTTAAGTGCCGCATCGCTCAAATCCTACGCGCAAAATATTAATGGTTCCTGGACTCAGGCCGGTTACTTGGCTGGCAAAGTGAAGAAGCAACGCCAGCAACCAACGATCACTCCGACTAATATTACTTACTCCCTGTTCCTCGCCTATCTAGAGGGCGCTACCGGTGAGCGGTTGTTCAATAGTGTATGGATTCATCTGTTAGATGAGTCTGAAGACAGGCTTTATGAGCTTGCGCAGATTGCCGCACATAGAGGACTTTTAGTTTTCCGTAGAACGGGTGGAGTTACCGAAGTCAGGTTTCCTGATTATCTAACTCAGGATGAGATGGAGAAACTAGCACATGAGTAAGATTTCGGCATTAATCAACACCTACGAAAAGCACATCAGTGTGCCCTGGCAACAAAGCCTTGCGGGCAGTCAGCGTGTGCTTTTCGTAGTCTATGACAAAGCGGATGAGCTTCGCCTACGCGCTCATGTCACTGAGTTCGAGCTAGTAACACAACACGCCTGGCATGACTGGCATCTTATTGATCTCACCGATGCCTTTCCCAACTGGATGGCGCGCGTCAAATACAAAGAGAGCTATTTCGAGAACCCTGAAGACCTCGATGGCTATCAGGTTGGTGAGGTTACCGAGTTCACTCGTGATTTGATTAAGCGTCTTAAATCTGATCTTGAGAGCAATCAGAATCCAAATCAAGTCACGGCTTTGCTTGGGGTCGGAACACTATTTGGCGTAAGCCACGTCTCCACCCTGGTCAATGGAATCGCATCATCGATTTCAGGGCGACTCCTGGTGTTCTTCCCGGGGGAGCACGAAAACAACACCTATCGATTGCTGGATGCGAGGGATGGCTGGAACTATCTCGCAGTGCCAATCCTTGCAGATCAATAACAAAAGGAAGCAAAAAGGATGCTAAACCAAGAACTCTATCAAAAAGACCCTCTCAGCAATCGGCTGGCAAATAACGGCGTTGCTGAGGTTGCTGAAGATCGCAGCGAGGCAGCTCTCGCAATCTTGCGCTATGAGTTGGAAACCTTTGTCTGTGACGGCCAATACGAAAAAGGGCTGGAAAAGATTCTCCGGGTTTACCTCGACAACCTCGGCTCGGCCGAACAGCCTGGTGTCTGGATCAGTGGATATTTTGGATCGGGTAAATCACATCTTGCAAAGATGCTCAGGGCGCTATGGGTCGATGAGGCATTCGCTGATGGTGCAACAGCTAGGAATTTAGCCCATCTTCCGGACTCGGTTAAGGATCTCCTAAAAGAGCTCAGCACGCAGGGGAAACGCCTGGGTAGTCTCCACGCGGCGGCTGGAAAGCTGGGCGCCGGTGCAAACGATAACGTGCGCTTGACATTGTTGGGCATTGTGTTCAAGTCCGCGGACCTACCTGAGCAATATCATCAAGCCAGCTTCGTTATGTGGCTTAAAGATGAAGGCTTCTACGACAAGCTAGTTGTAGAGCTAGATAACGCAGGCGAGACACTGGAGGGTGAGCTGCCTCACATCTACGTCTCACCGGTGCTGTCCAAGGCACTACATACGGTATACCCGGATCTTGCCTCATCACCGCAAGATGTTCGTCAACTACTCAAGGCACAGTTCCCGGTAGTGACCGATGTCAGTAACGATGACATGGTCAGAGCGATCAAGAACGCGCTATCGGTAGATGGCAAATTTCCTCTTACCCTAATTGGCCTCGACGAGGTCCAGCAATTCATAGGTGGTGATAGCGACAAGGCATACCGAATCCAAGAGGTTACCGAGACATGTTGTAAGCGTTTCGCCGGTCGGCTGCAGTTTGTCGGTACTGGGCAAATGGCGCTATCCGGCACCCCGCTACTGCAAAATCTTATGGGACGCTTTCCGGTCCCCATACAACTGTAAGACGCTGATGTTGAAGGCGTTATCCGGAAAATCATTCTTGCCAAGAAGGCCTCCGCTATTCCGGTTCTTCAGGAGAACCTGACCAAAAATCTAGGCGAGATCTCGCGTCATTTGCGCGGCACGAAACTGGAACATCGAACCGATGACGAGAACGTCATGGTGGCGGATTATCCAATTCTCCCAACTCGGCGGCGGTTTTGGGAACGCGTGCTTAGGACGGTTGATACCACCGGCACTGTCTCGCAGCTTCGTAATCAGCTTCGCATTGTGCATGAGGCGGCTCAAGCAAACGCCAGTGCGCAGGTGGGTGAGGTCGTGGGTGCGGAATTCATCTATGACCAGATCTCATCCAACCTGCTGCAAACAGCAGTCATGTCGCGTGAAGTCTATGAACCAGCCCTTTCAAGGTAGGAATTTTACCCCTTGAGCAGCTTAGCAGTA
>CBDVCD010000017.1:0-27415 GCA_965372385.1 uncultured Gammaproteobacteria bacterium
CGAGGGCTGGAAGCCGGATGATATCGTTAAAGTAAATTAAGGGGGTTATTCAGAAATTGATAAGTACAATGACGCGATTGTTGCCGCCTATGCGACTGGGGCTACAGCTATCGCGAGATTGCCGAGTACTTCGGTTTGCATTTGGCGGGGTAGTCCTGGCCACCCCGTCAAATCAGAAGAAGGTGAAGGGCAGCACTCTTTTCAGAAGGTAGTCAGGATAAGATTTGCTCCAACTCCTGTTCAGAGTAACCGGCATCCTCTCCGAATTCCTCTCTTAGGTCCATATCCGCAAGATTTCTGGCAGTGGTCTTGTCTTGGCCGCTGCCAAGGTGGAATTCGTACCTATCCCGCAGGTAACCGTGACGCTTCCATGCTTTTCTTTGGTCAACGGCCACGCTGCTTGTCGGTTGGGCAAAGAGGGATTTTGAGACGCCTTTACCCGGTTTTCTCTTTTTTATTTTCTTGGCTTTACATTCCTTGAGTTGGCGCGTCAGGGCCTCGATGGTACTTTCATGCTGTTTGAGTGCTCTCTCCAGTTGTTTGATTCTCTGTTTTAGATTCTGGGTGCCTGCCCGGGTTTTCATGCTACCCGGTAGCCGAATCTTGTCTTTCTTTTTCATCATATTTATCAGATCAATGAAAGCAGGGCTTCAACAAGCATATTGTTGTCATAGTAAGGCGCGCTGTGTTTGCTGACGAGTCTGGTATCTATTATCTGGACGCCAAGCTCGTGCATGAGACTCCTGGATAAGGGGGATTGATATTTGCCCTGCTTGCTGTCCATAAGAATGAAGTTGAGAAGCTTGTTATTCGGGCATTCTGATCCGGCATCGCGGCGGAGGTGGTCGATCAGTCTGAGCACTGCCTGGTCCATCGTCATGCCGATTTGCTCAGGATCTTTGCCTAGGTTGGGGATATAGACTTTTATGCCTTCGTTGACCGCAACGGCGGAACAGACGCCTGTAGGCAGCAGATTTGCGATCATGCTGGAATAAAAGCTGCCAGGTGGAAAACAGATCAATTCCGCTCTCTCGATCAGCTTCCGATTTTTCTTGCGAATCTCTGATTCGGCAGGGACAAACTTCTCTTCGTGTTGGGTCAAAAACAGCCGTTTGATGGGAGAGTCCAGTGGGGCCACTTCCTTGCCGGTCAGCAAGTGTTGTCCGATGATACGCCTGCCGTCTTCCAGGTCGGCCCCCAGGTGGAGGTTGTCGTTGACAACTGCACGCACGGTGCCGAGCACCCCGAGCAGTTTGGCAACCAGGAAAATAATGGGGTCCAGATGATTGTGGTTGTTGAGGTAACCGCCGGCAAGAATCAGATTGCCGATGCTTGCGCCGCGGAGGTCGAAGCTGACTGGCTTCGCATCGAGAAAATAACCGATCTGATTGCGGATGAGCCGACGCATTGGATTGGATATGGCCTCGATCAGCAGATCCTTTCCCTTGTGCATCGCTTCGAGCTGCCGCAACAGGTTGTCATTGTTTTCGGTCTTCGAAAAGCGGTAGGTGAAGAGTTTATAGACTTCGGGATGACCGGTAACAGTCTCATCGGCCAGGGCCACCTGACGGCTCCGCAGGTCTCCGATGGAAGGCATGGAGAAGGCCTTGCGCAGCTTTGCTGAACTGCCGCCGGCATCGAATGGCGTGACCATGTGAGTGGAATTGTGGGTGTAGTTTTTCAGCACCTGACTGGCACCATTCAGGGCAGTGCCGCCGCTGAAGAACAGGATACTGGGTCCCAGTTCTGGCACTTTTCGGTAACGGCTGAGACGGATAGGATCTGGTATATGCGCAGTGCGCGTGACGCGGATAGAATTCATGGTAAATGGTTTGCTATGATTATTTATAGTTTAGTTGTTCGTTTAGGGACTGTTAACAGGTCCTGTCATCTCTCCAAAAAAAACGGTTAGCCTGGGATGGAGTAGATCCAGAGCTTAGAGCAATGAAGAAGCATAAGGCAAACGAAAAGTGTGTCCGCTATCGGGGTAGGCAGTGGCTTCAGGTTGAACTTCCTGACGAGTGCCAGCCCTGGGAGTTGGGGAAAAGAAAATCGATCCGCAAGGACCGTTATCACCGCGGCACCTGGCATGAAGAGCTGTGCGGGATTCTTTTGCGCAACCGCTGGAAATGGCCGCAACGACTCATCTATTTCTTTTCGGATCTGCATGCGGATACGGATGCCTTTATCGCCTCATTGGTCGCTTCCGGTGGAATCAAAAAGACCGGACCGCGAGACAAGGATTTCAAACTGACCAAAGACGGTCGCAAGGCCCTTTTTATTATCGGTGGCGACTGCTTTGACAAGGGGCCCAGCAGCATACGGCTTTTACGCGCTATTCGTATGCTCATGGAACGAAAGGCCGATGTGCGTATTCTGGCGGGAAATCACGATGTTCGCATGATGCTGGGGATGAGGGCACTGGATCTGCAGCCGGACCCACGAACCGACCATTTTTTTGTTCGTATGGGGTCAAAGGTGATCCCATTTCTAAAGGAGGTGTATGACCACTATCTGCAGGGAAAGTGCTCCATCAGTGATCTGCCCGGCACTCGAGAGTGCCGGCGGAGGTTGTTCCCGCCAAAACGCTGGTTTGACGAATTTCCCCGGGTGGCCGGCTGGGTCATGCCGGATTCGGGTGTTGAACGCGAGATGAAGCGGCTGCGGGTGAAGATGGATTGCTTCGAAGACGACTGTTTGCGCGTCGGGCTCTCTCTGCGAATGGCTTATGCCGCCGCGAGAAAATGGCAGCAACTATTTCTGCATCCGAAAGGGGAGTTTTTCTGGTTTTTCGATCAGATGCAGCTTGCTTACCGGGAGGCTTCCTTTCTCTTCATCCATGCGGGTCTCGATGATCAGATCGCCCAGATCGTTTATGAGAACGGCGTCAAACATCTCAATCGGGAATTTCGTAACAAGGTGAAGAAGGACCTGTTCGATTTCTATTACAGTCCGCTGGCTAACGTTATTCGCACCAAGTATCGGGAGGTCGACAGACCGTTGACACTTCGCGGGGTGGAGTCGGTTCGCCGCAGGAAAATCCATGCAATTGTGCATGGACATCAGCATCTGCGGCACGGCCAGAGGATCACCCTCAGGAAAGGCATGATAAATTTTGAATGTGATTCGACCCTTGATCGTAATACACGTGAGCGGATCGGTGTCATTGGTTACGGAGCAGCGGTAACCATTATCCAACCGGATGGCGTAGTGAAGGGGATCAGTGCCGATTATCCTTTCATTAAGGTATTCATACCCTCATTACTGGTTGGTGGTAAAGGGAGACCGCGGATACCGGTCTTTGTGGTCTGAGCCGTAGAAACTTCCTCGTTTGATGGGTGTCATTACAAAGGGAAGTCGTTTGTTTGTATGCTGACTGCATGCAAAAAAGAGAAACCGGAGCCCTCATGTTGCGTAATGCAGTAATCTTGATCTTTGGTCTTTTCCTGTCGTTCCTGACTGCTGCTCAGGAGCCGTCCGTGCAAAAAGACGAGGTGCCCGGTATCACCGAAGCGCCCCCCGGGGGTGATTTTTCACTTCACTCGAGCCAGGGGCCTTTTTCCCTCAAGGATCTTCGCGGTAAGGTGGTGCTGCTCTATTTCGGTTACACCAAATGCCCGGATGTCTGCCCCACCTCACTCGCTTTCATGACCCAGGCACTGAATGAACTCGATGATGATGAGTTGAAAAATATTCAGGGGGTATTCGTAAGCGTGGACCCCAAGCGGGATGACTTCGAGACCCTTGATGACTATCTTGCCTATTTTCATCCCAATTTAATGGGGGTCACAGGCAGCGATGAAGCGATTGCCGAAGCGGCGGCGCTGTACGGTGCCCAGTATTACGAAGTGGATCTCAAAGGTTCAGCTTTTGGCTATGCGGTGAATCATTCCGCCGTGACTTACTTGATCAGCCCGGCAGGGGAACTGCGTTTCATCTTTCCCCATGCCACGGATTCCTCGGTAATTCTCGAGGCGATTCGCTACCTGTTAGCCGGTAACTGAGAGCAAACAGCCCTAATTTGACAAAGTAGGCGTAGTCAACTTACCGCTAAAACCATTCCGTCTCTGTTTCGTGCTTGACTGCTTTGTTCACCTGCTCCCGATGGTGTGAACAAAATAGAGTCCTACAGCATGATGCTGGAACAAACCATTCAAACCCCCGCTGTATTGCAGTTGATGCAGATCAATAACTATTTTGTAACTTACTGTTTGTGTGGGGATTGCATAAAACCACAGTAATTGGCCTGGTTTATGCAGAAGATAGGTCCGAATCAGATGCGTCGTTGGGCAAAAAAGTTCCTGCGAACTGATTCGATCGTCGGAACACCGATTCAAGCAAATCTGACCTGGAGGAAATCCAATGGGTGTACGAGTCAATAAGGGGCGTACCCTCCTAGCCGCCGTGTTGGGGTTTGGGGTGGCATTCAGCGCTCAGGCTGCCAAGTATCCGGATATCGGACCCTTGCCGCAGCTGAAGATCGATAAGGCAAAAGCCGAACTGGGTAAACGCTTATTCTTCGATAAGCGTCTCTCAGGTGATGCCGCCGTCTCATGTGCCACATGCCATGTGCCGGAAAAGGGCTATGCGAGCAAAGAGGCGCTCTCCCCCGGTTATCCGGGTAATGGCCACTTCCGCAACGCCTCCTCCCTTGTCAATGTTGCACATAGAAAGGTGTGGAACTGGGATGGTCGGATCGGCACCAATCTGAACGATATGACCCGTGAGATGCTTACGGAAGACTACACCATGAATATGGATATGCGGATCATGCAGGAGCGCGTGAAGCAGGATCCCCTCTATGTGAAGATGTTCAAGGATGCCGGTTATGGGGAACCCTCCAACGGTTCCGTACGTAAGGCGATCCCCGAGTATCTGAAGACCCTGACGTCCAAGGGCTCCCCCTTTGATAAGGGTGCCATGTCCGCTTCCGCCAAAAGCGGTATGAAATTGTTCAAAGGCAAGGCCGGTTGCATCCAGTGCCATAACGGTCCAATGATGACCGATCAAAAGGCACACAACACCGGGGTTTCCGAGAACTTCGATGTATTTCTGGATCCCATGAATCACCAGGCCTTTATCGCCTTCACCATGTTTCAGGGTATTCCCAACTACATGAATCTGAAGCGTGATCCGGGTTACTACAACGTCACCCTGTTGGACGAGGACATGGGCAAGTTCCTCACGCCTTCACTGCGTGAGCTGAAATACAGCGCCCCCTACATGCACAACGGCATGATCAAGACATTGGCGAATGTCGTCGACTTCTACAACAAGGGTGGCGGCAAGGACAGTAATAAGAGCAAGCTGCTGAAACCTCTCGGCTTGGGCAGTCAGGATAAAAAAGACCTGGTCGCATTTCTTGAAGCGCTCTCCGGCGATCCCCTGACCAGCTCCCAGTACGTCTGGAAAGAGGCCTACCCGGCTGAGTATCCGGTCATCGAAAACTGGACGCAGGTCCGTAATTAATCGAGGTGATAACCATGAGTATGAAGAAAATTGCTCCTACCCTGGTTGCTGCCGCCGTTGCGACTGGGTTGGGCGTTTGCCAAGCATCGGATGTCAAACAGGAGAGTGGCGCGGCGCCCGTTAAGGCCCCAGCCGCCAAGATGGTAATAAAGCAGGCGGGTCCGCCGCCGCTGGCCCCGCTGGGTGAAGCGCCGATTCCACCGGATAATAAGCTGACACCGGCCAAGGTTGAACTCGGCAAACTGCTGTTTTTCGATACCCGTGTGGGCGGTGACGCCTCTACCGGCTGTTCCACCTGCCATGAACCCGAGCAGGGCTGGGCTTGGGCGGAAGACTTTTCCCGTGGCTATCCCGGTACCGTGCACTGGCGCAACAGCCAGTCCATCATCAATAGCGCCTACTTCCCCCGTCAGTTCTGGGCCGGTTCCGCCTCTTCCAACGAGAAGCAGGCCAAGGCAGCCGCCAAGGGTGGTGTGGCTGGTAACGGTGAGGACGACATCATGGAGGCACGCATGGCGCTGATCCCCGAGTACCGCAAACAGTTCAAGGAGGTATTCGGCACCGAGTGGCCGATCATTGATGATGTCTGGTTTGCGATCTCCGCCTTCGAGCGCACCATGAACACCACCGGAGAGTACGAGGTGCCTCTGGACAAGTACCTGAAGGGTGATAAGAGTGCGCTGGATGAGCAGCAGGTTCGCGGCATGAAACTGTTCAACGGCAAGGCCGGTTGCATCCAGTGCCATAACGGTGAACTGACCACCGATCTCGATTATCACAACATCGGGGTTCCTGCGAACAAACGTTGGGAGGAGGACGGTCTGGCGCAGATCACCTTCCGTTTCGAGCAGTATGCCAAAGGCCAGACGGAAGAGGGCTACCGTGCCGCCAAGTCTGACTGGGGCTTCTATTATCGTTCCAAGAATAAATGGGATAGAGGTAAATTCCGTACCGCTCCTCTGCGCTATATCGAGTATACCGCGCCTTACATGCATAACGGAGTCTTCTACACCCTGGAAGAGGTCGTAGACTTCTATAACACGGGTGGTTTCGACGAGGAGGGTCGTACGACACTCTTCCCCGAGAATAAGTCCAAGCTGATCAAGCCGCTCGGTCTGACCGACGAGGAGAAAGAGGATCTGGTGGCATTTCTCGGCGCCTTCTCCGGTCCTGAGATCATGATGGAGAAGCCCAAGCAACCACCTTATGCAGCTCTGTTCACTAAGGCTGAACTGGAAGCTGCACAGGAGGCAAAATAATGAGCGATCTGAAGAAAAAAGACGAGACTGCGGCTGAGCACGGCAAATGCATGATGAACCGCCGTCAGTTCATGATGTATTCAGGTTCTACGGCAGCGGCAGCCAGCACCATCTCAATTAGCCTGTTCCCGGGACAAGCCCAGGCCAAGGCCCGGGTGGTTGGTTATCCGCGTAAACAAGTTGCCAAGCTGAGCCAGCTGAAAGACAACCAGCCGCTGGATTTCAACTATCCCGATGAGGGTCAGAATTCCCAGTGCTTCATCGTCAAGATGGATGGGGCCAAGGCCGGTGGCGGTGTCGGTTCCCAGCGTGATGTGGTGGCGTTCAGCTACCTCTGCACCCATCAGGGCGGTTTTCTGAACGGCAAGTATCAGGCGGTTGGTGAGCACCGCGTACTGGGCCAGTGCCCACTGCACCTCTCTACCTATGACCTGACCCGCCACGGCATCATCGTTTCCGGGCAGGCCTACCAGAGCATCCCTCAGGTGCTGCTGGAAATTGAAGGTGACGACGTTTACGCCGTCGGCATGATGGGGCTGATCTTTGGCCGTAACCAAAATCTGATGGAATCCTAGGAGGAGACACAACATGGCAATTAAAAACTATCTTCCTACGGACAAGGCTCCTCTGCCCCCGAAGAACGCGGATGTGCTGACCACCTGCTGCGACTACTGCATCGTCGCCTGCGGTTATAAGGTCTATCGTTGGCCAGTGGGTACACCGGACGGTGGTCCCAAGGCTGCCGAAAATGCATTCGGCGTTGATTTTCCAACGGGGCCATTACAGGCCTGGGTGGCTCCCACCCAGCACAATGTGGTGATGCATGAGGGCCGTCCCCACAACGTGGTGGTCATCCCGGATAAGGACTCGAAAGTCGTCAACATTGGCGGTGACTCCTCGATTCGCGGTGGCACCATCGCTCAGAAGTGCTACAACCCGGACATGCCCACCAATGACCGTCTGATGTCGCCGATGATCCGTATCAACGGCACCCTGCAGCCTGTCTCCTGGGATTTGGCCCTGGATGTGGCGACCGATCTGATGAAGCATACGGTGAAAGAGCATGGCGCCAACGCCTACGGCATGAAGATCTACTCCTACCAGTATGTGGAGAATACCTACGCCGGTTCCAAGTTCGCCCGGCGCAGCATGAAAACCGCCAACTGGACCATGCACGATACTCCGGCTAACGTGACCTCCACACCAGGTTTCCGTGATGCGGGTTTCGATAACTTCGGTCCCGCTTACAAGGACTGGGGTGATGCCGATACCCTGATGATCTGCGGTACCGACCCGTATGAAACCAAGACCATGATCTTCAACCAGTTCATGAAGCCAGCTATCGATAGTGGCATGAAGACCATCTGGGTGAACGTGCGTGAAACCGCCGGTATCGCCTATGCCAAGAGCCGTGGCAACGCCCTTTTCATCCAGCTTGATCCGGGTACCGATACTCCGGTGCTGGGTGCTATCGCCCGGGTCATTATGGAGAACGGCTGGGAAGACAGCGAGTGGATCAAAAAGTGGGTCAACAACAAATGGGAGTCCAGCTCCGGTTTCGGACAGGGTACCCGTAACACCCCCTGGCAATGGCGCACCACCTGGGGTAACTTCCAGACCAAGGGCTTCGAGGACTATAAGAAGTGGAACCTCGCCCAGAAAGAGTACGACCCCAAGGAAGCGGCCAAGATTGCCAACATCCCGGTTGAGCAGATCTACCAAGCCGCAGAGTGGATGGCCAAGCCTAGAGCAGATGGCACCCGCCCCAAGACCTCATTGGGTATAGAGAAGGGCTTCTATTGGTCAAATAACACCGGTAACACCAATGCAGTGAGTTCGCTGGCTACCATCTGTGGCGCTGGTGGCCGTCCAGGTCAAGTCGTGGGTCGTTTCGGTGGTCACCAGCGTGGTGGCACCGGTGGCGGTGGTTATCCGCGCAACAAGTCACCGCAGAAGCGTCCAGGCCGTCGTCGTCAGGCGCTGGATTGCGACCGTTACTTCTACTCCGGTAATACGCGGTTTGCGCATGTGGTCGGCACCACCTGGATCCAGGCCATGTGCGGCTCCCAGGGGCTGAACGACAAGTTCGAGGAACTGGTCAGCAACAATCCGCATCAGGTGCGCTCCTTCGACAAGCAGGAGATCGTCGATACCCTGAAGAAGCGGATGGACTCAGGCGGTACCGTGGTGCTCAACCAGGATATCTACCTGCGGGATCCCATCGGTTCAAAGTTTGCCGACATCGTGCTTCCGGCGGCAACCTGGGGTGAGGAGGACTTCGTGCGCGCCAACGGCGAACGTCGCATCCGTCTCTACTCCAAGTTCTATGATGCGCCGGGCGATTCCAAGCCTGACTGGTGGATCTTTGCCCAATTGGGTAAGCGTATGGGTTTCGACGGTTTTGACTGGAAAAACTCCAACGAGGTCTGCGAAGAGTCCTCACGCTTCAGCCGTGGTAACCGCAAGGCCTATCACATGATCAAGGTCGCCGCCCACGCAGAGGGTAAGACCCTGCATGAAAAGCTGCGTGAACTGGGTACCGAGGGTATCCAGGGTCCAACCTTCTATAATTACAAGACCGGTGAACTGATGGGGACCGTGCGTCTGCACGATACCACCGTCACTGATGAGCAGTTGGCGGCAGAGGGGCGTACCCAGGGCGCCAACATGATCAACAAGAAGGGTACACACTTCAACTCCCAGACCGGTAAGGTGAACATCCAGAAGCATCCCTGGAGTCTGTTCTCCGATTACTGGGCGTGGATGAAACCCAAGGACGATGAACTGTGGCACACCAACGGCCGTATCAACGAAATCTGGCAGTCCGGTTTCGACGATGTACAGCGTCGCGCCTACATTGCCCAGCGTTGGCCTGAGAACTGGACCGAAATCCATCCGGATGACGCCGCTGCCCGCGGTATTGAATCCGGTGACCAGGTCCTGTTGTACTCGGATCGTGTGCCCAACTTCCGTCAGACCATCAAGGGTGTGCATGGTAAAGACTTCAACTTTGCCGAGTTGATGAAGAATGGTTGGATCGAGCTGGACAAGGCGGCGGTAAAGGCAGTGGCTATCGTCACGCCGCATGTGAAGAAGGGTACTATTTACAGCAATATGCTGAACACAGAGCAACCCTCCAACGTCCTGCAGGGTCGGGTGCCTGACCAGATCAGTGGCAACTATAATTACAAGATGGGTGTCGCCCGAATCAAGAAGATCGGCGAGTCGAAATACAAGAGCGAATTCCGCTCGATGTCCTTCGCCCCACGTAACATCGTCTGATCTGGCCTGCCATTAGGTGGTAAACATGGGGTGACCTGCGGGTCACCCCTTTTGCTTGCTGGAATTCACTCATGGTGAATTCCAGAAACAAAAAAACCGGCGGGTATTTACCCACCGGTTTTCAGCTGTCGATAACTGACGAACCGGTCGTCAGGATCCCGTGCCTGCTTCTTTTTTCTTCATCTCCAGGCTTTCATTCATTTTCAGGGAGGATTTTTCCCTCAGACCCGTCATATAGTCAGCCAGGCTCTTCTTCTGCAGGACACCCGCAATCGCCGTTTTGACGTTTTCCAGGGCCGGTGCCGGTGTCTCCCGGGTCTCTTCCAAGAGGATGACATGCCAGCCGAACTGGGTCTGCACGGGTTGCTTGCTATATTTGCCCACTTCCTGGGCCTTTACGGCATCGGAGAAGGGTTTCACCATCTGCTCGCCATCGAACCAGCCCAGCGCGCCTCCGTCCTTACCGGTAGGGCCGGTGGAGTGCTCTTTTGCCAATGCCGCGAAATCGCCGTCTTTATCCAGCTGGGCGATCAGATCCTTTGCCTGAGCCTCTTCTTTGACCAGGATATGCCGGGCCTTGAATTCGAGGATGGTTTTACCGGCATACTCAGCGTCATAGTAGCTCTGGATCTCGGCGTCCGTTGGCTGGTGGGTCTTGGAATATTCCTGGATTGCGCTTTGGGTCAGCATTTTTGCCCGGAGTAACTCCAGGGCGGCAATAATTTCAGGACGCTGGTCGAGCTTCTGCCTTTCCGCATCCTGTGCAATCACCAGCATACTGGCCAGTTCATTGATGGCGGCCATCTGCATCTCCGGAGTGACCTTTTCCCTGGGCACACCGCGCAGGCGTTCCTGAAAGTAGATGCCGAACAACGCCTTGGATACCGGTTGATCGTTCACGGTCATCAGGGTGTTTGCATCCATCTTTTCGGTCTTGGTAACTGGCAGGATGGCCGATCGGTTGCTACTCGCTGAGTCGACGGCGGTGGTATCCGCTGTGGTGTCCTCGTTGCAACCGAGAAGGAGTCCGACGCTGCACAAGGCAGCTATTAAGGTCCGCTTTTTCATCTTTATATTAAGTCCTTACTTTGGTGTGTTGATGGAAAAAATTAGCCGTTAGGTAGGAAAAACCTTTTTGAATGGTTTGATGGTGACCCCCTCATAGACCTCGGCTTCGATATAGGGGTCTGCATCGGCCCACTGCTGGGCAGATTCCAGATCGGGGAATTCAGCCACCACCAGGCTCCCAGTGAAACCCGCGGGTCCGGGGTCTTCTGCGTCGATGGCGGGATGGGGACCCGCCAATAGCAGGCGCCCCTCATCCTGCAGCGCCTCCAGCCGCTTCAGGTGTGCTGGCCGGGCCTTCAGTCGTTGCTCGAGACTCTCTTCACGGTCTTCGGCCATGATCGCGTAAAACACTCAACTCTCCTCCGGTTCCGCCAGGGTCTCCTGCTCTTGGATATGCCGCGCCAGGTAGAAGGCCTGCAGGACGATGAAGAGCATGGTCAGCCCCATCATGCCAAACAGTTTGAAATTGACCCAGCTTGCTTCGAGGGCATGTGCCCTGTTGCAGAGCTCCAGTTCGTGGCCTTGAAACAGGCTGCCGCAGTTGTCGAAATCGATCTGCGTCAAGCCGGTCAGCTGTACCAAAGACTGCTCGGCAATGAAGAAGTCGTTTGCCACATAGAGATTGAGGAAGCCCAGTGCGATGAAAAAGATTCCCCAGGTACTGTTGAGCTTGCGCCAGATCTCGGGGGGTACCGTGATGCTGCCACTCATCATCCGCTCCACCAGGGGTTTTTCACCGATATATTGGCTGGCGATGAATACGACGCCGAACAGCCAGTTGATCACCGAGGGTTTCCACATGATGAAGGTACGGTCCTGCAATAGGATGGTGAGACCGCCAAAAACCACCAGGATACCCAGGGTGATCATGTGCATCTTCTCCACCTGGCGCTTTTTCAGCCAGCCATAACCGACCTGAACGAATGAGGCGGCAATCGCCACCGCCGTGGCGGCGTAGATTCCATAGAACTTGTAGGCGACAAAGAACAGGATGACGGGAAAGAAGTCAGCGAGTAATTTCATATTTTCTGATTAATAAACAATCCGTAACTATTTTTCAATGCAGCGTGCGTTGCACGCTCCACAGGTTATAGTATCTTTCCACAACCTGTCTGACCGGTTGTGGGTAGTCCAGCGCTACCATCTGCTCCATGCCCTCGCGAAAGAACTGGGCGGCCTCTTCCGGCAGATGTACCAGCAGATTTTCATAGGCCGCTTCAATCACCTCCGGGCGATGGCTGCGGGTGGCAATGATCGCCCGGTTGAGCAGCAGAATGCGCCAGGGACGCCCGGGATTGGATTTCTCCAGGTCTTTCTGCAGCAGCGGGGTCACGGCATGCTGTATCTCGCCGGTTAACTCATAGAGCGTTTCGAGCTCAAGAGGTTCCCTGATGGTGTTGGCCTGTTTGGCCAGGGCATTGACGATGGGTTCGAGTGTACTCAGTTCACTACCCTGACGCGCGATCCAGATCGCCAGGGGCAGACTCAGGGCTTCGAGTTCGTGACTCAGCGCCTCCTGCCTGAGTTCGCCAGCCAGGGAGGAGAGGTCCGCCAGCAGGTTAAATCCGTAGTCGCCCAGCTCATGGATTTGGTGGCTGGTGTGCTGCTGAGACTCAGCGGTGGCGTGAGCAGGAGAGGAATCTGGCGTTTTCAGCAGCTCGAGGAGTTGCAGGACCTTCTGCATGGCTTCAGCCAGGAGGGCTGGAGACTGGGAAGGGTCCTGCCGCGAGGATGGGTTCGCCGTATCCACTTCCAGCAGTTGAGCAGTGAGTTTCTGAAACCTGTCAGCGATGGATTTGAGGTTTTCAGGGTTTAGTCGCATGGCGCGATTGTAACAGGCAGTCGGTTGAGCGTCTTGTCATGCCCTGGGGTGAAAGCGAGACATGATCGAAACCTCTTTACAGGTCTTTACATTTCTGGGCTTTGAATAAGGTACAATCCGCCACCATGTTTTGTACATACGACCTGCACAATCACTCAACCGCCTCTGACGGCACCCTTAACCCGGCCAGTCTGGTGGAGATGGCCGCCCGCGCGGGGGTTCGTGTGATGGCGTTGACCGACCACGACAGTACCGAGGGTGTGGCGGAGGCGGATCTGGCCGCGGCAAGGATGGGTATCAGCCTGATTTCCGGGGCGGAGATCTCGGTAACCTGGAACAAAATGACCGTGCATATTCTGGGCTTGAACCTGGATATCAACAGTGACCGGCTGCAACAGGGTCTGGCCGGCCTGCGGTCGTTCCGTGACCGGCGGGCGGTTGAGATTGGCCGGCGGCTGGAAAAATCCGGTATCCCGGATGCCTTCGAGGGGGCACGCGCCTTCTCCAATGGACGCCTCATCAGTCGCACCCATTTCGCCCGCTACCTGGTGAAGCTGGGCGCCGCGGCTGACGTACGTAAGGTTTTCAAGCACTTTCTGGTCAACGGCAAGCCGGGACATGTGCCAGGTCAGTGGGCCTCTCTCGAGGACGCGATCGATTGGATTCATGCAGCTGGCGGGCAGGCGGTGATCGCCCATCCCGCCCGTTATAAAATGACCCGCTCCAAACTGCGACGTCTGTTGCGAGAGTTCGTCGAGTTGGGGGGTGAGGGGATCGAGGTGGTCTCGGGCAGTCACAGCCGGGATGACTACCATGTCATGGCAAAACATGCCAGGGAGTTTGGCCTGCTGGCATCGATCGGTTCCGACTTTCACTCGCCCGATTTTCCTTGGATTACCTTGGGTAGACTGCCGCAACTGCCCGCTGGCTGCCGGCCAATCTGGCACGACTGGGTGCTTCCCACCACCACCATAAAATTCGCCACGGGGATATAGCTTCAGCGATGGCCCAGTTTTTTCAAATTCATCCCGATAATCCTCAGCTGCGTCTCATAAAGCAGGCGGTGTCTATCCTGCGGCAGGGTGGGCTGATTATCTATCCCACCGACTCCAGCTACGCCCTGGGTTGTCAGATCGGTGACAAGCAAGCGATGGAGCGGATTCGCTGTCTGCGCAGGCTGGACGACAAGCACGATTTCACCCTGGTCTGCCGGGATCTGACCGAGATCTCCCACTACGCCAAGATCGGCAATCAGGAATATCGTTTGCTGAAAACCCTCACCCCCGGTCCCTATACCTTCATTCACAAGGCGACCAAACAGGTACCTCGCCGGTTGCAGCACCCGAAACGCAAGACCATTGGGATTCGGGTACCGGACAATGCGATCGTCAGTGCACTGCTGGCCGAACTGGGTGAGCCGATCATGAGTTCGACCATGATCCTGCCGGGGGAGGAGATGCCCCTGACCGATCCCTATGAGATGCGAACTCTGCTCGATCATCAGGTTGATCTGATCATCGATGGGGGTTATTGCGGTATTGAAACCACCACGGTGGTGTTGATGACCGAGGAGCTTCCACAAGTGCTCAGGGCGGGGAAGGGAGATGCCTCCCTGTTCGAGGTATAATTCTAGGATAATTCAAGCATGCTGAGTCTCTATCAGAAAATCGCGGTCCTGGCGTTGCCCATCCTGTTTGCCATCACGGTGCACGAAGCCGCCCATGGCTGGATGGCAAAACGGCTGGGTGATCGCACCGCTGAGATGCTGGGCCGGGTTACGCTCAATCCGCTCAAGCATATCGATCTTGTCGGTACCCTGTTGGTGCCCCTGGTGGTCTTCTTTATGAGCGGCTTCGTGTTCGGCTGGGCCAAGCCGGTGCCGGTCAACTACCGAAATCTGCGCAATCCACGGCGTGATGCGGCGCTGGTGGCCCTGGCGGGGCCGGGGGCCAATCTGATCATGGCGCTGCTTTGGGCATTAGGTATATTGCTGGGGGTCGCTCTGTTGGAATCTGCCCAGTGGATAGCGGTACCGCTGGTGTTGATGGGGGTGGCCGGCGTACTCATCAATTCGGTCTTGATGGCCTTGAATATGCTACCGATCCTGCCGCTGGATGGAGGCCGGGTGCTGCATTCTCTGTTACCGCCAAAGCTGGCTCAGGTCTATTCACGGCTCGAAGGTTTTGGCCTCATCATCGTCATATTGCTGCTGGCTACCGGCCTGCTGGGTTTTGTTCTCTGGCCGCTGGTTGGGTTGACCATCAGTCTGCTACCCGCCACCGATATCGTCCTGCAATATGTCCCGGTAATTCTCGGTTCCCCAAGGAGTTGAATTTGAACGCATCGCTACACCCCGCCCGTGTGCTCTCCGGCATGCGCCCCACCGGCCGCCTGCATCTTGGCCACTACCATGGTGTACTGAAGAACTGGGTGGAGTTGCAGCATGCGCACGAGTGCTTCTTTTTCGTCGCTGACTGGCATGCCCTGACCACCCATTATGATGACCCTAGTATTATCCCGGCGAGTGTCTGGGATATGGTCGTCGACTGGCTTGCGGCGGGGGTCGACCCGGAAAAGGCGACTCTGTTCATCCAGTCTCATGTGCCGGAACACGCCGAGCTGCATCTGCTGCTCTCCATGATCACCCCGCTGGGCTGGCTGGAACGCGTGCCCAGCTACAAGGATCAGCAGGAGAAACTGAAAGAGAAAGACCTCGCTACCTTCGGTTTCCTCGGCTATCCACTGCTGCAGTCGGCGGACATCCTGATCTACAAGGCGGCCCAGGTGCCGGTGGGCGAGGATCAGGTGGCCCACGTGGAGCTGACCCGTGAGATAGCGCGGCGTTTCAACCATCTCTACGGCCGCGAAGCCGATTACGAGCAGAAGGCCCGGCAGGCCCAGAAAAAGATGGGTAAGAAGCAGACGAAAAACTTCGAGCGTATGCGCCGGGCCTACCAGGAGCAGGGCGACGCGGAGGCATTGCTGGCTGCCCGGGAGTTGCTCGCCGCCCAGCAGAATATCACCACCGAGGATCGGGAGCGTCTGTTGGGCTACCTGGAGGGTGGCGGTCGGGTGATCCTGGTGGAACCCCAGCCCCTGCTGACCAAGGCCTCCAAGATGCCAGGTCTGGATGGACAGAAGATGTCCAAATCCTACGGCAACACTATCTCCCTGCGCGAGTCGCCGGAGAATCTGGAGAATAGGCTCAAACGCATGCCCACCGATACCAACCGGGTGCGGCGCAACGACCCGGGCGATCCGGACAAGTGTCCGGTCTGGCAGTTTCACCAGGTCTATTCCGACGATGAGGTGAAAAACTGGGTGCAGGAGGGTTGTCGTACCGCCGCTATCGGTTGCCTCGACTGTAAGGCCCCGGTGATCGAAGCGGTGCTGCTCGAATTGAAGCCGATGCAGGAGCGGGCGGCGGAATTGGAGGCCCGGCCGGAACAGGTGCGCGGCATCATCGAGGCGGGCTCGGAGCGGGCAAGGGAAGTGGCGAAAGAGACCATGCGCGAAGTCCGTCAGGTGATGTCGCTGAATTTTTCCTGATGATTATTTAGTCCGCAAATGAACGCCAATAAACGCAAATGTTTTTAATTTGCATCTATTGAGCATATGTAGTTTGTAGCAATTACATACTGATTTCAGGTCGTTCTGAAAGAAGTGTTTGCAGCATGGCAAGGATTGTTCCATTCAATCCTATTGCATTTCCTCCATCCCTGGAGGTCAGATGCTGCAATCAAGCCTACAAGGACGTATTCACGGCGACTTCTTTAAGAACGACCTGAAAGCAGTAACACACTTGTGATGATGCTAAATAATTACTTTAATTTTAGGAAACAAGGAACTGTAATGACGAGAAGACTTACGCAAACAAAATCGGGTACACATCAAGCACTAAAAAATACATCGTATGAAAGTATGGTCGTCAGCTGGTTGATGCAAGATGGATGGCAAGTATTCTTGCCAATCCTGGATCATGGACATCAAACAGACATATTGATATCTGATGGACCAAACTATTATCGAATACAAATTAAAACCGTTGATGCAGCTGGAGAAAATCACGAAATCAGAAACTGCTGGAAAGATAGCAATGTAGATTGTGTAATCTATTTTGCAAGAAATTCAAATTGGGGATTTGTTTCACCAGCTTTTAAAGAAGAAAAACGGAAACTCAACAATGATGGGCACATAAAATTTGAACAGAATAAAAAAGACTTTCTAAAAGCTTTTTAATAAACTCTAGAAACTTATTGAAAATAATTTGCGTTTATTAGCGTTCATTTGCGGATAAAGAAATCTTCAAAATACATGACACAGACTGAGACACATCCACACCACCATCCGGAGCAGGAGGAGATGCCCTTTGCCATGGTGCAGGGTGAGCCCTTCACGACGCCACCCACCGACCTCTATATCCCACCGGATGCCCTGGAGGTCATTTTGGATGCCTTCGAGGGGCCGCTGGATCTGCTGCTCTACCTGATCAGGCGGCAGAACCTGGATATCCTCGATATCCCCGTCGCGGAGATCACCGAACAGTATATCGAGTACATCGAGATGATGTCCGACATGCGGCTTGAACTGGCGGCGGAATATCTCGTCATGGCGGCCATGCTGGCGGAGATCAAATCCCGCATGCTGCTGCCGCGCCCGGTGAGCGAGGAGGATGAGGTAGGGGATCCACGAGCCGAACTGATCCGGCGTCTGCAGGAGTATGAGCGATTCAAACAGGCCGCCGAGGATCTGGATGGTCTGAACCATATGACCCGGGACAATTTTCAGGCCCATGCGGAACTGGTGGACAAGCAGGTGGAGGCAAAGGACCCGGATGTGGACCTGCGCGAGGTCCTGCTGGCCTTCCATGATGTCATGCACAGGGCCGATATGTTCACCAGCCACCGGGTGGAGAAGGAGGCACTCTCGGTGCGGGAGCGGATGTCCCTGGTGCTGGAAAAGGTGAACAGTGAGAACTTCATCCAATTTACCGACCTGTTCGATTTTACCGAAGGCCGTCTGGGTGTAGTGGTGACCTTCCTGGCTATCCTGGAGTTGATCAAAAGCGCCCTGCTGGAACTGGTGCAGTCGGAGCCCTTTGCGCCCATTCATGTTAAAGCCCCCTCATCCTGATATGTCATCCGCACGAGAACTAAAACAGATCGTGGAGGCGGCGCTGCTGGCGGCAGGCCGCCCCTTGAGTCTGGATCAGCTACAGACCTTGTTCGACACACCGGGAGGTGTAAGTGTCGCGGGAGGCGCGCCTCCAGGGATGGAGGTGGTAGGGTCGAGTCTGGAACGGAGACCGAGGATGCCGGGAGCGACCGACGAAGGCGGCAAGCCGGATAAGCGGCAACTACACGAGGCCCTGGACGAACTGACCGAGGAGTATGCCGGCCGGGGTATCGAGATAGTCGAGGTAGGTAGCGGCTTCCGCATTCAGGTGCGTTCCCAATACGCCTCCTGGGTTTCCCGGCTCTATGCGGAGCGACCACCAAAATACTCCCGGGCCCTGCTCGAGACCCTGGCCCTGATCGCCTATCGGCAACCCATCACCCGGGGCGAGATCGAGGATATCCGGGGCGTCAGCGTCAGCACTAACATCGTCAAGACCCTCACCGAACGGGAGTGGGTCAGGGTGGTGGGGCATAGGGACGTGCCGGGTAAACCGGCGCTCTATGCCACCACCAAAGAGTTCCTGGACTATTTCAACCTGAAGGGCCTGGGTGAGCTGCCAAGCCTGGCGGAGATTCGCGATCTGGAATCGATCAATCGCGAACTGGAGTTGCAGGACCCGGATCTGCAGGCGCCGGATACCCAGACTGCGGAACAACCAACAGAAATCGAGGTGGATAGCATGCAAGGCGATAATCTGCAAGATCTGATCGAGGCCGACCCGGATGGTGAAACCGATTCAGGCGTGGTGCATCAGGCGCCGGAGTCAGAAGAGAAGGAGAGAGTAACGCGTCCTGATGATGCCATCGATTTCGATCCGGATGGCGAAACGGACTCCATGACCGATCTGCCGGAAGAGTTGGCAAAGCGACAAGATGAAACAGACTAATCCAGTGGGTGGTGAGCGTCTGCAAAAGGTCCTGGCCAATGCAGGCATGGGTTCGCGCCGCGAGATCGAGGGTTGGATCAGCGCCGGGCGAGTGATGGTCAACAACGAGCTGGCGCATCTGGGGCAGCGGGTCGTGCCCGCCGACCAGATCAAGGTGGATGGGCGTCCGGTGGCCCACCGGCGTCTGGAGGCACCGGAGCGGGAGGTGCTGGTCTACAACAAACCGGAAGGCGAGTTGGTGACCCGTAAGGACCCGGAGGGCCGTCGTACGGTCTTCGAACGCCTGCCCAAGCTGAAACATGGCCGCTGGATTCCGGTCGGCCGGCTCGATCTCAACTCCTCCGGACTGCTGTTGCTCACCACCGACGGCGAGCTGGCCAATCGGCTGATGCATCCCAGCCGTCAGGTGGAGCGGGAGTATGCGGTGCGGGTCATGGGCGAGGTGACCGAAGAGCAGCTCAAGCAACTGACCCACGGTGTCGAGCTGGAGGATGGCCCGGCCCGTTTCGAGGAGATCGTCGAATCCGGCGGCGAGGGCTTCAATCGCTGGTATCACGTGGTGATCATGGAGGGACGCCAACGGGAGGTGCGCCGCATGTGGGAGGCGGTGGGGGCCACCGTCAACCGGCTCAAACGGGTGCGCTATGGCAGCGTCATTCTGGAGAGCGCCCTGAAGGTCGGACGCTGGCGCTATCTCAATCACGATGAAATCAACAATTTGCTGGAGTCGATGGGACTGCCGGCGGAAAAAAAGCAGAAGCGAAAACCGCGCTACTCAGAGGATGAACGGCCGCTCAAGGGTTACTCGAAACCCACGCATGCGCCGCATGCGCAAGCGGGTCCGCATAAGGGCAAACGGCGACAACCAATGGACAATCCCTGGGGCAGAAAGGGTCCCGGCAGACGGGGACGTTGAGCCTCGCCAACCCTGCACTGATCCGCATCTACCGGCAACTGTTCGAGTGCTACGGTCCACAGCATTGGTGGCCTGGGGATTCCCCCTTCGAGATCATGCTGGGGGCGGTGCTGACCCAGAATACCGCCTGGGCCAATGTGGAGCGGGCCATAGCAAACCTCAAGGCGGCAGGCCTGCTCGATCTATCTGCCATACACCAGGCCAGGCCCGACGAGCTGGCGGTTCATATCAGGCCGGCGGGGTACTTCAACATCAAGGCCAGACGCTTGTTGAGCCTGTGTGATTTTCTCTCCGAGAGTGAGGGTTTGGAGCAGCTGACCGATAAAGCGCTGCGTATCCGTCTGCTCGCGGTACACGGAATAGGGCCTGAGACCGCGGACGACATCTTGCTCTATGCCTTCAACCGACCGGTGTTCGTCATCGATGCCTACACCCGCCGTCTCTTTTCCCGACTGGGGCTGGTACAGGCGGATGCGGGTTATGAAACCCTGCGCAGTGATTTTGAGCAGGCCTTGGGAGAAAATGCCGAACTCTATAACGAATACCATGCATTGATTGTGCGGCATGCCAAGGAGATCTGCCGCACCAAGCCGCTGTGTGATGGTTGCTGTCTACAATCCCTCTGTGAGGATCGTGGAAAGGTAGCATCAAGCTACGGGTCTGCCCACTAGCAAATCTTCATTTTGGCTTAGCCTTGCCAACTGAATATCGACGATCCGGTTGCTCAGATCCGCTGCACCATTCTCCGCTATGGAAAGCCGCAGGTAGTTGGGGCTGTATCCGCGCCAACCGGTTTCCCTTGAACCCTCCACCAGCACGGGGAAGGTTCTGCCCAGATAGCGTTGCAGCGTTTCTCGTTTCATCGCGTCCCCCAGTTTATGCAGGGCCTCGCTACGCAGGCGCTTGATCTCCCGGCTGACCGGGTTGGTCAGCTGTGCGGCCTTGGTGCCATTGCGGGGTGAATAGGCAAAGATATGCAGCTGGCCAAAGCCGATCTCCTCGACAAAGTTCAGGGTCTGCTGCCACTCCTCGTCAGTTTCACTGGGGAAGCCGACGATGATGTCGGTGGTGACGTTGAAGTCTTTCACCTGCATCCGGGCCTGTTCGATGAGACGGCGGTATTCGTCAGTACGGCAACGGCGGGCCATGCGCCGCAGCACCCCGTCCGAGCCGCTCTGTAGGGGCAGATGGAGGTGAGGCATGAAGCGGGGGTTCTGGAACAGTTCCCAGATTCCTTCCGGCAGATCCCAGGGCTCCAGGGAGCCGATCCGCAGGCGGGGGATGTCGGTCTCAGACAGCACCCGGCTGATCAGTTGATGAAGGTTGCTTCCAGTATCACTGCCGTAGCCGCCAAGGTGGACGCCGGTCAGCACCACCTCCTGAATCCCTTCACTGTGCAGCCGGTTGATTTCATCCACGACTTCTTCAACCGGCCGGCTGCGCTCCTCGCCACGCGCCAGGGTGACGATGCAGAAGGTGCAGCGGTAGCGGCAGCCATCCTGCACCTTGATGAAGGCGCGCTGACGACCCCGCTCTAGCAGACCGCTGGAGGCTTCTGGCTCGATGGTCATCTTCGGCATCACTCTCAGGTCCAACTGCTGGTTGACGATATCCACCAGATGCTCCTTGTCCCGGTTGTGGATCACCAGGTCGACTCCCTCGGCTTGGGCGGTAGAGGTAGGATCAAGAGAGGCGTAACAGCCGCTTACCACCAGGCGGGCATTGGGGTTCTGGCGATGGGCGCGTCTGAGCAGCTTACGGGATTTTCGCACCGCCTCTTCGGTCACCGCGCAGGTGTTCACCACCAGCAGATCAGCCTGATCCGGCTGGTTGGTCAGACTGTGCCCCTGAGCCTGGAAATCACGGCTCCAAGCCTCCAGTTCCGCCTCGTTGAGACGGCAGCCCAAGGTTTTTAGGTGAATGCGCATGTAAATGACAGTTGGTTGATCAGGCAGTGTGTCTGGCGCAAGAGCGCAATTTTACTCAGGCCGTTTTGGCTAATACCCAAGCATTTTATTGATGGCTTCGAAGGCTTGGCTTTTAAACTGCGCAATTTCTGCAGCGTCATCGATGTCACTGGATAGCTTGTCGATCAATCCCAGAGCCTGCTCAGAGGTGGCGCAGAAATCGGCCGATTCGTTGATCGCCTCATCGAATACCATTTCCGCTATGGGTCCCAGGTGCACCGCTAACAGCCCTTTCAATTGCTGACAGAGTAGGCTTTTGTTCTCTTCGCTGATCCCAGAGGCATCACTCCCTGATTCCAATACTGTGGGTTGAGGCGCATTCCCAGTTCGCTTCGTCCTCAGCATATTCAGTATCTCAGGCGTGCTGGGTAGTTCGTGGGAGACTCCGGTAAGTTCGGTGGACTCAAACTTGAAGCTGCCTCCGGCTATCTGGCTGATCAAAGGGATCGCCTTTCGCCCACGCCTAGGGCCATGGAAGATGGCAAAGATCCGACCAGCGTCAATTGCAAAGGTAATGACGTGATTGCAATTGGAGCGGATATAGAGTGTTCCACTGCGCTTTTTGTCGATCAGATCGGTCAGGGAATCCAGAAGCTGAGGGAAGGTTAGGTTGTCTGCCATGTTCGTTGCGTAAATCTCACAGTAATTTTCATAAGCGTATTAGACCCATGGCAATTTTTCCAGCTATCTCGTTATTTTTTGAGCTTATTTGATAACCTGAATCAGTAGATAGATCAATGATGCAAAAAATCCGGCAATCGGCAATGTTATCAACCAGGCTATTACAATCTTCAGGAAGGTAGACCGCTTAACCAATTCCTGCCGGTAGAGTTTGTGTAGCTCTTTGCGTTCTTTTTTGCTCAATTCTGGTGCGCTCGACTGGATCTCAAGTTGCTTCAGCATCTTGCGCTTCTCTGGGAGAGAGGCGAGGTAGAACTCATCCATAAAATGATGTATCAGGGATAATTTCTTGCCCTCCAGGTGGCGGGTAATCTTTTCACGGGTCTCGGCGTGGTGGCTTTTGAGGTATTCGCGTAAAAAACCTACACCAAAAACGGCGCCAACGGTAATATGGGTTGAACTGACGGGGATACTGAATTCACTGGCCAATATAATGGTGATGGAGACCGCCATGACGATACAGTAGGCGCGTATTTGATCCAGTTCGGTTATTTCGGAGCCAATCACCTTGATCAGTTTTGGGCCGTACAGAACAAGCCCAAGCGCGAGTCCCGATACACCAATCAGCATGATCCAGAGCGGAATGTTGGTCAACTCACTGACACCGAAGCCAAGCATAACCTCATGGATCGCGGCGACTGGTCCCACAACATTAGCGACGTCGTTGGCGCCATGCGCAAAGCTGAGTAAAGCGGCGGCAAAAAACAGGGGAATATTGAACAGCCTGTTGATCCCAATTTTACTTTGTGGGAGTCGATCAGCAGCCTGGGCTATCGCTGGTTGGATAATAAGATAGAGGCCTACGGCAATCACCAGGCTGGTCAGGATAGCGGTTATAAAATCGACCTGCCATATCTGTTTGAAACCTTTTAGGATGAGGTAGGCCGAGAAGGCCCATGCCATGGCGGCCACCAGGATTGGGACTACGCGTATTGCCGCCCGAGACATGTTCTCCCGATAGGTCAGGGTATTTTTTATCAGGTAGAGGAAGGCCGCCGCAATTAAGCCGCCAAGCAGGGGTGAGATGATCCAACTGCTGGCAATGGCCGCAATCTTGGACCAGTTGGCGATGCCAAACCCACCCACGGTAATGCCAGCCCCCACTATGCCGCCGATGATGGAATGGGTGGTTGAAACCGGGGCCCCGAATGCGGTAGCCAGATGAATCCATAGGGCTGCCGCGAGCAGAGCAGACAGCATGAGCCAGACAAAGTCTTCCTGATTTCGAATCAGCGCGGGATTGATGATTTCACCTTTGATGGTATTCATGACATCACCACCGGCTATCAGAGCACCGGCAGATCCGAAGATGATCGCGATGATCAGGGCCGAGGTGAGGGTGAGTGCCTTGGAGCCTACCGCGGCGCCGAGATTGTTGGCCGCATCGTTTGCGCCGATGGTGATGGCCATATAACCGCCGAAAAGTACCGCGAGTATCAGTGGTAGCGGGACGGTCCCATCGTTAAAAAACAGGCCTATGCTGGTGATGACGCCAAGCAGAAATCCCAGTGTCAGGCTGAAACGCAACAGATTTGAGCGATTGGAGAAAAGCATGCCGATGCTTGCAGGTGGACGGGTTGTTTAATCAGTCGTATGTGCCTTGTGATAGATTATTGGCCCGCATGGCTCAATCCTCCTGCGGGTATCAGGAAAAAACCTGTTGGGGTCATCAGGATTGTTACTCTTTCATGGCAGTGATATGACGCATTCTGCCACAGAGTAAGAGGGGAAAGCGATCCTGGCAGTGTGCTACATAGCGTCTGTCAGGGCCATACCTAGGATTTGATCCACATATATCAAGAGAACGGCGGAATCCTGATATGATCCCTCTCCAAAGTGCCTGGCGGAAACCTACTACGACTTTGGTTTTGGCTTGGGTGGAATCAGGATTAGGCCAGGCAAGATAAAATATGTCCATGAATTGGCAGCAACTTTTGTCCAGGAAGAGATTGGGTTCGAAGGATGTGCCCTCAGACTCCACTTCTCGTACCGACTATCAGAGGGATTTCGATCGCATCGTCTTTTCCTCGGCCTTTCGGCGGATGCAGGACAAGACCCAGATCTTTCCCCTCTCAAAGATCGATTATGTGCGTACCCGCCTGACCCACAGTCTGGAATCTTCCAGTGTGGGGCGTTCGTTGGGTACCCTGGTGGGGGAGCAGATTATTGCCCGGCATGGACTTAAGGATGCAGAGGCCTCGGACTTTGGCGATATTTGTGCGGCGGCCTGTCTCTCCCACGATATCGGCAACCCCCCATTCGGCCATTCCGGGGAGGACGCGATCCGCCACTGGGCAGAAACCGCAGAATATGGCAGCCGGCGTGTGGGGGTACTGAAGGGCAGCCAGCGGGAGGATTTCCTCAATTTCGAGGGTAATGCGCAGGGTTTTCGGGTGCTCTCCAGGCTACAGAACCGGGACAATGAAGGGGGACTGCAGCTGACCTGCGCCACGCTGGCGGCCTTTACCAAATACCCCAGGGAGTCCTGTATCGGAAATGGCCGGTTTGGCGGCGTCAGTGCCAAGAAGCAGGGCTTTACCGCACAGGACCAACAGCTCTTCACCGAGGTGGCGGAGACAGTGGGGCTGATGCGTAAGGATCCGGTGATTGCCATCTGGTGCCGCCACCCCCTGGCCTTTCTGGTGGAGGCGGCGGATGACATCTGCTATCGGGTGATCGATATTGAGGATGGCTATCGCCTCGGTCATCTCACTTCCCACGAAGCGATGGGGCTGTTCTGCCCGATTTTAGCCGATGAGTCGAAACAGGAGTCTCGTCTGAAACGTATCTCCGGGGATAAGGAGAAGATCGAGTTCCTGCGTGCCAAGGTGATCAGTCAGGCCATCAGTGAAGTTCTAAGCTGTTTTCTCGACAACGAAGCCGAGATGATTGCCGGCCGTTTTGATGAGCCACTCATGAGCCATATCCCTAAAAGGGTGGAGGTGGAGAGGCTGGTCGAGGTGGCCATCGATAAGATCTACTGTGCACCGGAGGTGGTTGAGATCGAAACCGCCGGTTTTCAGGTGATAAGCGAACTGCTGGAGCGTTTCATCCAGATTCTGGACGATATAGCTGAACATGGAGAGGCCGCCAGTCCCCGCAGCCAGATGATGGTACGCTTGATACCCGATCAGTTCATCGGTCCGAACCGACAGCCGGCGGAGGACGCCTATACCCGTCTGCTCAGGCTCACCGATTTTGTCTCCGGCATGACGGATTCTTATGCGGTTTCCCTCTACAAGAAGGTCACCGGTATTTCGCTCCCAGGGGGATGATCTATAGACACCCGATGCGTATATAAGCCTTGGTCGTCTAAGAGGTATCCGACTCCATGATACAAACCCATTCAAACACACCTAAGCTGATTCTGCGCACCCGTGAGGCCTTGATCCGTGGTCTTATCTGGGCATTTATCGGCACCCTCTATGGGATGCTGTTCGTCTTTTTCGCCGTTTTGGCCGCTGATTGGCAACTGCCGGTTCACCCTTACTTCTTCTCAGGTGTATTGGCGGGGACCATCGGCGCCTTGATATACAGCAGTATGCGTCTTGCCGTGTTGATGGCGATTATTATTACCCCAATTTCCTCACTGCTGCTGCTTTTGTCGAACGCACCCATGAAACCACTCAATCTCATTTTCATTGTCGGGATGATTGGAGCTGTCATTGGTGCCTTCTATGGTCATTTTTCCACAGCCTCACGGGTACACAGGGCAGATGCAAAGACCCTCACCGGTTTCTCCGCGGGGTTTCTGGTGTCATTGGGCTACCTGGTTTTTTCCGGACAGATAACCGATCTTTCATTGGGAATCGTCATTGGTGTCATGTGCCCCATGACGGGTTGGCTTTACGTGTTCCTCGTACCGACATTCATTCGGCTTTTTAACAATCTTCTTCCTCCCATGGGTGATGGGGCATTGGTTGGTATTGGTGTGGCGGTCTTTCTGGCACTCTGCATCTTTGTGATGACGAACAGTATTACCACTGATTCCGCTGGGGCCTATCTCCCACTGATCGATCATATTCAGAGGCTGTTGCCTCAAGCCATCATGGGCGGCTTTGTTGGAGGGGGCGTTGCGGGTGTTCTATCTGGTCTTTTCGTTAGTCGCTGGCAGGATCTTTAGGGCCTCGGAAAAATATAAATCCAGAGTTGTTTTTCGAAACAGAGGGCGGGTTGCGGTCGAGGATGCATCAAACGTACGATTACCCTCATTATTGATGGGTTTCAGCTAAAGTAAGTCGGTGATTTACCTAATAGTCGTAGGATCGGAAAGAACATAGAATCAAATGGAATAGTTCGTTTGGGTGGGTTTATCACGAATATAACCATAAGATAGTTATCCTGACTGCCTGTACTTAGCGTATCGGCATTGACCACATCATTGTGGATAAGGTGCGACTTGCCTCTTCTTTGGCGACGCCGCATCGGAATTGAGAAAGATTACATTACTGTTACCGTTTCTGTGCTCTGAGCATCATCCATGATGTCCTCCTTGAGTGCCGGGTATGGGATTGGAATAGGAATCTAAATATTATTGATATCTGAGGAGGTCACTAACATGATGCAACAGACTCATGCAATACCTGCAAACTTGGTAATTCGTTCCAGAGAGGCCTTTATTCGCGCCGTCATCTGGGCATTTATTGGCGCCCTTTACGGTATGTTGTTTGTGATTTTTTCATCCCTGGCCGATGAGTGGAAATTGCCGATTCATCCCTATGTATTTTCAGGTGTGTTAGCTGGAACCCTTGGTGCATTGATCTACAGCAGTATGCGTCTTGCCGTACTGATAGCGATCATCATCTCTCCTGTTTGCGCGATCCTGTTGGTTTTCTCAGGCACTCCCATCAGTCCACTGAATCTGCTTTTTATTATTGGCGGGGTAGG